>NZ_JBSFIK010000003.1:164565-210452 GCF_053597535.1 Streptomyces sp. NPDC001348
CCGCCGAACGTGCCGCGCCCACCCGGCGGCAATCCCCCGCCGACCACCACGGATACCGGCGCCCCGGACAGCGAGGTACGGCCATGACCCGCCGCATCGAGGGACTGCTGCTCGGGCTCGCCGCCGGGGACGCCGCGGGGTGGCCTGCCGCTCGGCACCGGGCGGCGCGGATGCCCGAGTGGACCCGGCGGCTCACCCGGGAGCTGGACACCTTCGCCGAGGAGAACGCGACGACCACCCTCCCGGTGCCGATCGCGCTGAACCAGCCCCCGGAACCGCTGCGGCTCGGCCCCTCCGACGACGCCGAGTGGGCGGCGTTCGCGGCGGAGGCGGTGTTGCGCGCCGGGGACGACAGCGCGCTCGGGGACCTGAGCCGGGACCGCCGGATGCGCGCCGCCATCGACCTGACCTGGACCGCCGTCGCCTCCGAGGTGGCGGCCGCCGCCGAACGCGCCCCAGAGGTCGAGTCGGCGGTACTGCCCCTGCGCGCCCGCATCTCGGTCCGCGCCGGGCTCGGCAACCTCGCCACCGGGCTGCGCCCGCCCGCCACCGGCCACGACAACCCGCACTACTTCGACGACGCGGCCTGTGTACGGGCCTGCGTCCTCGCCGTGGCGCACCCGGGCGACCCCCGCCGCGCCGCCGACCTGGCCGAGTTCGACGCCCGCTACACCCAGGACGGCGACGGCGTGCACGGTGCGCGGGCGATGGCCGCCGCCGTGGCACTGGCGCTGTCCGGGGCCCGGGCCGGAGCCTGCGTGACCGCGGCCCTCGACCAGCTGCCCGCGGAGACGGAGATCGGCCGCAACGCCCGCCACGCGCTGGCCCTCGTCGAGGACACCGACACCGCCTTCGGGCTGGTCCCGCTCCTCGAGCACCAGATCGTCGACCACGTCTACAGCTACGGCATCGCCGCCGCCGAGACCGTCCCGGTCGCCCTGGCCCTGGCCATCGCCGCGGACGGCCGGATCGGCGAGGCGGTGCCCGCCGCGGCCTGTCTGTCCCGGGTGGCCGACTCCGCCCCCGCCCTGGCCGGGGCCCTGACCGGCGCGCTGGGCGGCGGCGGGGCGATCCCGCAGGCCTGGCGGGACGCCTGCCGCACGCTGTCCGGTTGTGCGCTCCCCCGTCTCAGCGGCACCGACCTGGTGGAACTCGCCGGACTCCTGGAAGCCGCACAACGGGGCCGACCAGGAGGATGATTCGGGGCATGACGCCCAAAGGAGAAGAATGCGGCGGTCCCGGGCTGGACGAGCGGATCACCGGGGCGCTGGTCGGAGCCGCCGTCGGTGACGCCCTCGGCGGCCCCGTCGAGGGCTACTCCCCCGACCGGATCGCCGAGCGGCACGGCGGCCGCGTCCAGGGCATCGTCGGCCCGTGGAACGGCGACGCCTGGCGCACCGCCCGCCCGATCGCGCCGTACCACAAGGGCGACGGGCACGTCACCGACGACACCCTGATGACCCACGCCCTGGTGCGGGTGTACACGCGGGTCCGCGACCACCTCGACGCGTACGCGATCGCCGACCACCTGGTCCCCGACCTGATGACGAACCCGCGCTGGATCCCGGAACTGGAGGCGGAGGCGCTTCCGCTGCAACGGATCTTCCTGGCGGAGAAGTGGCTGGTGGCCAGGCTGGCCTACGGTCATGTCGACCCGCGGGAGGCGGGCACGGGCAACATCGTCAACTGCGGCGCGGCGATGTACATGGCGCCCGTCGGCCTGGTCAACGCGGCCAACCCGGCGGGCGCTTACGCCGAGGCGCTGGACGTCGCCGGCGCCCACCAGTCGTCCTACGGCCGCGAGGCCGCCGGGGTCTTCGCGGCGGCGGTGGCGGCGGCGGCCACGCCGGACGCGACCCCGGAGTCGGTGGTCGCCGCGTGTCTGGGCCTGGCGAAGGACGGCACCCGGGAGGCGATCGACCGGGTCTGCGAAGTGGCGTCGCACCACCGCGACTTCGAGTCGGCCCTGACACCGCTCCGGGAGGCTGTCGCCCCCTACGACACGGTGGGCCCCGACTATCGTTCCCCCTCCCTCGCCGCCCGCCGCCCCTCCCGCCTGCACTCCATCGAGGAACTCCCCGTCGCGCTCGGCATGCTGGTCGTCTCCGGCGGCGACTGCCGGCAGGCGGTGCTGGGCTCGGTGAACTACGGCCGGGACTGCGACTCCATCGCCACGATGGCGGGCGCCCTCGCCGGCGCCCTCGGCTCACCGGTCCCGGAGGACTGGTCGAAGGCGGTGGCCGAGGCGAGCCGCCTGGACCTGTGGGAGCCGGCGCGCGCACTGACCGAGGTGACCCGGGAGGTCTTCGCCCGGGACGTGCGCCGCCGCCGCTCCCACGAGGCGGCCTTCGACCGGCTCGGGGGCAGCGGATGCTCCGCCTGACCTGGGTCCAGCCGGAGGACCTCCTCGGCCACGAACTGCACCAGGCCCGCCAGGACGGCCGCGAGCCGTCGGCGGTGGCGGCACGCTGGCGGGCCGCGGGCGGCGGCGAGGCCCCGGCACGGGCCGGCGCGTCGCCCAGGCCCGCCTCGCGGTATCTGCGGCTGCTCGCGCAGGACCTGCTGGACGAACTCGCCGACCTCCCCAGCAGGCTCACCGAGCGGGAACCGACCGACCTGGCCGGGATCAGGGCCGCCTGTCCGGCCTGGCCCGCCCGCACGCCCGCGCCGGCCCCCGCTCAGCCCGCCCTGGAAGCCGCCTGGCTGGGCCGGGCCGCCGGCTGCCTGCTGGGCAAGCCGGTGGAGAAGCTCCCCCTGGAGGGGATCCGCGAACTGGCCCGGTCCACCGGCAACTGGCCCCTGAACACCTGGTTCACCGCCCGCGGGGTCCCCTCCGAGCTGACGGAGAAGTACCCCTGGAACCGCCGCTCGGCGACCACGTCCCTCGCCGAGAACATCGACGGGATGCCCGAGGACGACGACCTCAACTACCCCCTCCTCAACCTGCTGCTGCTCCAGCGCCACGGCAGGGCCTTCACCACCACGGACGTGGCGGGACTCTGGCTGGACGAACTCCCGCCCGGCCGCACCTTCACCGCCGAACGCCTCGCCCTGCGCAACCTGCTCAGCGGTATCGAGCCCCCGCACACCGCCCGCCACCGCAACCCCTTCCGCGAGTGGATCGGCGCCCTGATCCGCGCCGACGTCCACGGCTGGACCAACCCGGGCGACCCGGCCGCCGCTGCCGAACAGGCCCACCGCGACGCCACCCTCACCCACACCGCCAACGGCGTCTACGCGGCGATGTTCACCGCCGCCGCCATCGCCACCGCCGCCACCGGCACCCACGACGTCCACGCCTGCCTGCGGACCGCCCGCACCGTGGTCCCGCCCCGCTCCCGCCTGGCCGAGGCGATCGACCACGCCGTGCGGCTCGCCCGCACCCACGAGGACTTCGACGAGGTCGTGGACGAACTCCACGCCACCCACTCCGCCACCTACCACTGGGTCCACGCCATCCCCAACACCGCCCTGATCACCGCCGCCCTCACCCACGCCGACGGCGACTTCACCGGCTCCGTCTGCAGGGCGGTGTCGGGTGGCTGGGACACGGATTCCAACGGCGCGACCACGGGCAGCATCGCCGGTCTCCTCGCCGGCTCCCCCGCGGCGCTCCCGGGCCGCTGGACGGCCCCGTTGAAGAACCGCCTCGCCACATCCGTCACCGGATTCGACGGCACCGGCTTCGACTCCCTGGCCCGCCTCACCCACTCGCTCACCCACCCGGAGGTGACCCGCCCATGACCCACATCGCCGTACTCGGCAGCACCAACATGGACCTGGTCGCGTACGTCGAGAAGGCCCCGCAGCGCGGGGAGACCGTCACGGGACGGGAGTTCCGTACGGTCCCCGGCGGCAAGGGCGCCAACCAGGCGATCGCCGCGGCCCGCGCCGGCGCCACGGTCTCGATGATCGGCGCGGTCGGCAACGACGCGTTCGGCACCCGGCTGCGCTCCACGCTCGAGCACTCGGGCGTGGACACCGACAGCCTGCGCACGGTCGAGGGCCCGTCCGGCACCGCGCACATCGTGGTGGACGACGAGGGCGGCAACGCGATCGTCGTGATCCCCGGCGCGAACGGCACCGTCGACCACCTGACCCCTGGTGACGAGGGCGTCATCGCGTCCGCCGACGCGCTGCTGCTCCAGTTGGAGATCCCGCTGCAGGGCGTGCTCGCCGCCGCGGAGGCGGCCCGCAGGCACGGCGTCCGTACCGTGCTGACCCCGGCGCCCGCCCGGCCGCTCCCGTCCGGGCTCCTCGCCGCCACGGACCTGCTGGTGCCCAACGAGTACGAGGCGACCGCGCTCACCGGCCGCACCGACCCGCTGGACGCGGCCGCCGCCCTGCTCGACCAGGTCCCGGAGGTGGTGGTCACCCTGGGCGCGGCGGGCAGCGTGTACCTGGCCCGGGGCGTCGAGCCGCTCGTGGTGCCCGCGCCCCGGGTGACCGCCGTGGACTCCACCGGCGCCGGCGACACCTTCGTCGGTGCCCTCGCGGTGGCCCTGGCCGAGGAGCGGCCGGTGCGGGAGGCGCTGGCCTGGGCTGCCGCGGCGGCGGCGATCTCCGTCCAGCGGGCCGGGGCGTCGGTGTCGATGCCGTACCGGCCGGAGATCGAGGCGCGGTACTCCGCATGAGTACCGACCGCATGAGTACCGACCGCCTGAGCACCACCCACGTGAGTAGCGACCGCATGAGCACCGGCCAACCGCTGAGCGGCCTGCGCGTCCTCGACCTCGCCACCCTCTTCGCCGGTCCCCTGGCCGCCACTCTGCTCGGCGACTTCGGCGCCGAGGTCGTCAAGGTCGAGCATCCGGCGAAACCCGACCCCTCCCGCGGACACGGCCCCGCCAAGCACGGCGTGGGACTGTGGTGGAAGCTGCTCGGCCGCAACAAGCGCACCATCACGCTGGACCTGTCCAAGCCCGGCGGCCGGGCCACGCTGCTCCGCCTGGCCGCCACCGCCGACGTCGTGATCGAGAACTTCCGCCCCGGCACCCTGGAGAAGTGGGACCTGGGCTGGGAGGAGCTGTCCGCCGTCAATCCGCGGCTGGTCCTCACCCGGGTCACCGCCTTCGGGCAGTTCGGCCCGTACGCCCACCGGCCGGGCTTCGGCACGCTCGCCGAGGCGATGAGCGGCTTCGCCGCGATCACCGGGGAGCCGGACGCCCCGCCGACGCTCCCGCCGTTCGGCCTCGCCGACTCCATCGCCGCCCTGGCGACGGCGTACGCCGTCATGACCGCGCTCGCGGCGCGCGAGCGCACCGGCGCGGGCCAGGTCGTCGACATGGCGATCATCGAACCGATCCTGACCGTCCTCGGCCCGCAGCCCACCTGGTACGACCAGCTGGGATACGTGCAGCGGCGCACCGGCAACCGATCCGCCAACAACGCCCCGCGCAACACCTACCGCACGGCCGACGGCTCCTGGGTGGCCGTGTCCACGTCCGCCCAGTCGGTCGCCGAACGGGTGATGCGCCTGGTGGGCAGGCCGGAACTGGTCGACGAACCGTGGTTCGCGACGGGCGCCGACCGGGCCGCGCACGCCGACGTCCTGGACGAGGCGGTCGGCGGCTGGATCGCCCTGCGGGACCGCACCGAGGTCCTGGCGGCCTTCGAGAAGGCGGAGGCCGCGATCGCCGAGATCAAGGACGTACGGGGTGTGCTGGCCGACCCGCAGTACCAGGCCCTCGACACCGTCACCACCGTCGACGACCCGGAGCTCGGCCCGCTGCGCATGCAGAACGTCCTGTTCCGTCTGTCCGCCACGCCCGGCGCGATCCGCTGGGCGGGCCGCCCGCACGGCGCGGACACCGATGCCGTGCTGACCGAGCTGGGACTGTCGGCGCGGGAGCTGCGCGCACTGCGTGAGGAGGGCGCGCTGTGACCGACTTGCCCCTGACCTGGCTGTACGCCCCCGGTGACCGGCCGCACGTGGTCGCCAAGGCGCTGGTTTCCGGCGCCGACGTCGTGGTGGTCGACCTGGAGGACGCGGTCGCCCCGGGCCGCAAGGGGTACGCCCGCGCCGCCACGGCGGAGCTGCTCGGCGAACCGCAGCCGGTGCCGGTGCACGTCCGGGTCAACGCCCTGGACGGGCCGTGGGCGGCGGCCGACGTCCGGGCGGTGGCCCCGCTGCCGGGCGTGGCGGGGTTGCGCCTGCCGAAGGTCACCTCGGCGCGGGACGTGGCCGACGTGGCGGAGGAAACCGGGCTGCCCCTGTTCGCCCTGCTGGAGAGCGCACTGGCCATCGAGCGGGCCCATGCCGTCGCCGCCGCCCACCCCTTGCTGCGAGGCATCGCCCTGGGCGAGGCGGACCTCCGGGCCGACCTGGGGGTACGTGACGACGCGGGTCTGGACTGGTGCCGCTCGCGGGTGGTCGTGGCCGCGCGCGCGGCCGGCCTTCCTCCGCCGACCCAGTCGGTGCATCCCGACATCCGCGACCTGGAGGGCCTGGCCGCCTCCTGCGCCCGTGGCCGGGCCCTGGGCTTCCTCGGCCGGGCCGCGATCCACCCTCGGCAGCTTCCGGTGATCGAGCGGGCGTATCTGCCCACGCGGGCGGAGATCGAGCAGGCGGAGACGATCGTCAAGGCGGCGGCGTCGGGCCAGGGCGCGCTGGCCCTTCCGGACGGCCGCTTCGTCGACGCGGCGGTGGTGGCGGCGGCCCAGCGGACGCTGGCACTGGCGGACCGGTCCTGAAACGCGCCGAGGGCGCCCCGATCGGGGCGCCCTCGGCGTCGTACCGCCGGGTGTCAGCTCTTCTTGCCGGCCGACTCGGTCTCGTCCTTCGCCTCCGCGGCATCCGGCCCGGCCTTGCTCTCGGGCCCGGCGTCCACGGCATCCGGCTCGGTCCCGGCGTCGGCCTTGTCCTCGGTCCTGTCCTCGGCCTTGGCCCCGCTCTCGTCGTCCGCCTCGGCCTCGGTCTCGGTCTCGGTCTCGCCCTCGGCCGGGCCGTCGGCACCCGGTTCCACCACGGCTTCCCGTCCCGGCCGCTTCTTCGCCGACAGCACCATGTAGACCACCGCGAGCAGGAACACGATCATCGCGGTCCAGTCGTTGAGCCGGAGGCCCAGGATGTGGTGGGCGTCGTCGACCCGCATGTACTCGATCCAGCCGCGGCCCACGCAGTACGCGGCGACGTACAGCGCGAACGCCCGGCCGTGGCCCAGTTCGAAGCGGCGGTCGGCCCAGATGACCAGGAAGCCGACGCCGATGCACCACAGGGACTCGTACAGGAAGGTCGGGTGGTAGTACCCCGGCACCCGGCCGCCCTCGGAGGAGGTGATGTGCAGTGCCCACGGAACGTGCGTCTCGCGCCCGTAGAGTTCCTGGTTGAACCAGTTGCCCCAGCGGCCGCAGGCCTGCGCGAAGGCGATGCCGGGGGCGATCGCGTCGGCGTACGCGGGCAGCGGGATGCCCCGGCGCCGGCAGCCGATCCACGCACCGAGCGCACCGAGTGCGATGGCGCCCCAGATGCCGAGGCCGCCTTGCCACACCTTGAAGGCGTCCACCCAGTCACGGCCCGCGCTGAAGTACAGCTCGTAGTCCGTGATCACGTGGTAGAGCCGGCCGCCGACCAGGCCGAAGGGCACCGCCCAGACCGCGATGTCGGCCACCGTGCCGGCCCGCCCGCCGCGGGCGACCCAGCGCTTGTTGCCGAGCCAGACGGCAACGAAGACGCCGATGATGATGCAGAAGGCATAGCCGCGCAGCGGAATGGGACCGAGGTGGATCACCCCGCGCGACGGGCTGGGAATGTAGGCAAGTTCCATGGCAGGGTCGACGCTACCGTGCCGGGCCGGGCACACGACGGGCAGCCCGGCTACGGGTCGGTAACGGGGGCGTGAGAAACGCTTACCCCGGCCGGCTACCCCTTGGCGGCGTCCTCCACCATCTGCTTGAGCTTGGCCGGGGTCATCGTCCGGTCCTCGTAGATGTTCTTCCCGCCCAGCAGCACGGTGGGCGTGCCGGTGAAGCCGCCCGTCTGGAAGGCCTTGTTGGACTTCACCACCCAGCTGGTGTGCGTGCCGTCGTCGACGCACCTGCGGAAGGCCGCCGTGCCCAGGCCGGGGACCTTGCCGGCCAGGGCGACCAGCTTGGCGTCGTCGCCGTAGGCGTCGTCGGTTTCCTTGGGCTGGTTCTTGTAGAGCACGTCGTGGTAGTCGCGGAACTTCCCGGCGTCCTGGGCGCAGGCCGCGGCATTGGCCGCACGGAGGGAGCCGCTGCCTCGCAGGTTGCCGTCGATCAGCGTCACGAGGTGGTACTCGATTCTGAGCTTGCCGGAGTCGGTCAGCTCATGGAGCGTCGGGCGGTACACCGTCTCGAAGGCCTGGCAGGCCGGGCAGCGGAAGTCCTCCCAGACCGTGAGCGTCGACTTGGCGCCGTCCTTGCCGACCGGGATGGCGAGGCTGTCCTTGCCCTGGGCTCCCGAGGGTGCCACCACCGGGCCCGCCGCCTTCTCGCCGCCCTTGTGCTTGCCCGCGTTGGCGGCGATCACGCCGATCACCGCCGCGAGGCCCAGGACGCAGGCGACACTCGCGCCGACGATCAGCGCCCGCCGTCGCCTCTCCGCGGACTTCTGCTTCTCGCGCTCGACCGCCAGCCGCTCCCGGGCGGTGCGCTTTTCCTCACGGTTCTTCTCGCTCACACCCCCAGAACGAACCGGGGAGGCGCAGCGCGCCTCCCCGGTCCCAGGTCCACCCGTTCGAGTGACCGAATGATCCCTGACTGTTCCGTGCTGTTCCGTGCTGTTGCGTACTGCCCCGTTACGCCTGTCGGCGTACGCCCTTCGCCAGCTCGCCGGCGAGCTCGCGGACGGCCTCGACGCCGGCCGCGTGGTCCGGTGCGTCCAGCATCCGCTTGACGAACGCGGAGCCGACGATCACGCCGTCGGCGAATCCGGCGACCTCGGCGGCCTGGGCCGCGTCGGAGACGCCGAGCCCGACGCAGACGGGCAGGTCGGTGCCGGTGGCCCGGGTCCGCTCCACCAGGTCCTGCGCCTGGGCGCCGACCGACTCACGGGTGCCGGTGACACCCATCAGGGAGGCCGCGTAGACGAAGCCGCTGCCCGCCTCGGTGATCCTGGCGAGCCGCTCGTCCTTGCTGCTCGGGGCCACCACGAAGACGGTCGCGAGGCCGTGCTTCTCGGCGTGCTCCCGCCACAGCGCGGACTCCTGCACGGGCAGGTCGGGCAGGATGCAGCCCGCGCCGCCCGCCTCGGCGAGCTCGGCGGTGAAGCGCTCGACGCCGTAGCGGTCGATCGGGTTCCAGTACGTCATGACGAGTACCGGCTTCCCGGTGGCCGCGTGGGCCTCCCGGACGGTGCGCATCACGTCCGCGATCCTGACCCCGCCGCGCAGGGCGATGTCGTCGGCGGTCTGGATGACCGGGCCGTCGAGTACGGGGTCGCTGTGCGGCAGACCCACCTCGACGACGTCCGCGCCGCCGTCGAGGACGGCCTTGATCGCCTCGATGCCGCCGTCCACGGTCGGGAACCCGGCGGGGAGGTAGGCGATGAGGGCGGAGCGGCCCTCGGCCTTGGCGGCCGCGAGGGTGTCCGTCAGCAGCCGGATGTTGCCGCTCACTTGGCGTCCCCCTCGATCTCGGCGGTGTCGGCCGCGTCGGCGGCGACCTCGGCGTCGGTGTCGTACAGGCCGAAGTAGCGGGCGGCCGTGTCCATGTCCTTGTCGCCGCGTCCGGACAGGTTGACGACGATCAGCCCGTCCCTGCCCAGCTCCTTGCCCACCTCCAGGGCGCCGGCGAGCGCGTGGGCGCTCTCGATCGCCGGGATGATGCCCTCGGTCCGCGACAGCAGCCGCAGGGCCTGCATCGCCGCGTCGTCGGTGACCGCGCGGTACTCGCCCCGGCCGCTGTCCTTGAGGTAGGAGTGCTCGGGTCCGATGCCCGGGTAGTCCAGACCGGCCGAGATGGAGTACGGCTCGGTGATCTGGCCTTCGTCGTCCTGCAGGACGTACGAGCGGGAGCCGTGCAGGATGCCGGGCTCGCCCGCGGTGAGGGTGGCCGCGTGCTCGCCCGTGTCGATGCCGTGGCCGGCGGGTTCGCAGCCGATGAGCCGCACGCTCTCGTCCGGGATGAACGCGTGGAAGAGGCCGATGGCGTTGGAGCCGCCGCCGACGCAGGCGATCGCGGCATCGGGGAGGCGGCCGGCGCGCTCCAGGAGCTGGCGGCGGGCCTCGACGCCGATGACCCGGTGGAAGTCGCGGACCATCGCCGGGAAGGGGTGCGGGCCGGCGACCGTGCCGAAGAGGTAGTGGGTGCGGTCGACGTTGGCCACCCAGTCGCGGAAGGCCTCGTTGATGGCGTCCTTCAGGGTGCGGCTGCCGGACTTCACGGCGACGACCTCGGCGCCGAGCATGCGCATGCGGGCCACGTTGAGGGCTTGCCGCTGGGTGTCGATCTCACCCATGTAGATGGTGCACTCGAGGCCGAACAGCGCGCAGGCGGTGGCCGTGGCGACGCCGTGCTGGCCGGCGCCGGTCTCGGCGATGACGCGGGTCTTGCCCATGCGCCTGGTGAGCAGGGCCTGGCCGAGCACGTTGTTGATCTTGTGGGAGCCGGTGTGGTTGAGGTCCTCGCGCTTCAGGAACACACGGGCGCCACCGGCGTGCTCCGCGAAGCGGGGCACCTCGGTGAGGGAGCTGGGGCGGCCGGTGTAGTTCACCAGCAGGTCGTCGAGCTCCCGGGCGAACTCGGGGTCGTGCTTGGCCTTGTCGTACTCGACGGCCACCTCGTCGACGGCGGCGACGAGGGCCTCCGGGATGAACTTGCCGCCGAAGGCCCCGAAGTAGCCTTCGGGGCTGGGGACTTGACCCTCCGGGTCGGGGATGAAGAAGTCGCTGGGCATGCGTGTACCTCACGGTGAGTCTGTGGAATGCACTAGTCGCCGTGGGGGGCGGGGCTTGTCAGTCGGCCGCGGGCCGAGTGTGGCTTGTCGCGCCCGCGCGGCGGTAGCCGCAGGTCAAACACAGTCCCGCGCCCCTATCGGGGCGCTGCCATCGCCGCCCGTTCACCTGCCCGGGTTCGTCACCGATGACGTATCGGACGCGACGGCCGTGGACACGCCTGGCGGGGGCTCGGCAGCCCCTCGGCCGGCAGCCGCGCGCCAGGCGGGCGTGGCGGTCCACGGTGGTCACGGTGAGAGTCATCGGGTGTCAGCCTACCGGGAATCAGCCCCGGCCGTGCCGCAGTGCCGGGTGCTCACCCGCGGCCACCAGGTCGGCGACGGCGCTCTTCGGGTCGCGGCCGGTCACCAGGGACTCGCCGACGAGGACCGCGTCGGCGCCCGCGTTGGCGTAGGCGATCAGGTCGTGCGGGCCGCGGACACCGGACTCGGCGATCTTGACGATGTGGTCCGGGATCTCGGGCGCGACGCGTTCGAACGTCCCGCGGTCGACCTCCAGCGTCTTGAGGTTGCGCGCGTTGACGCCGATCACCTTGGCGCCCGCGTCCACCGCGCGCTCCACCTCGTCCTCGTCGTGCACCTCGACGAGCGGGGTGAGGCCGATGGAGACGGCGCGCTCGATCAGCGACTCCAGGGCCGGCTGTTCGAGGGCGGCCACGATCAGCAGCGCGAGGTCGGCGCCGTACGCGCGCGCCTCCCACAGCTGGTACGACGTGACGATGAAGTCCTTGCGCAGGACCGGGATGTCCACCCGGGACCGGACGGCCTCCAGGTCGGCCAGCGAGCCGCCGAAGCGGCGCTGCTCGGTGAGGACCGAGATGACGGCCGCGCCGCCCGCCTCGTAGTCCGCGGCGAGCCCGGCCGGGTCGGCGATCGCGGCCAGCGCACCCTTGGACGGGCTGGAACGCTTGACCTCGCAGATGACCTTGACGCCCTCGCCGCGCAGTGCGGCGACGCCGTCCTTGGCAGCGGGAGCCTTCGCCGCGCGCTCCTTGAGCTCGTCGAGGCTGACGCGCGCCTGCCGCTCCGCGAGGTCGGCACGGACTCCGTCGATGATCTCGTCGAGCACACTCACGCGAGCGGCCCCCTTCCAGACGGTTCTTCCAGACGGATGAAAAGCCCTTGAAAAGGCATGGTCACTGCGATGGTAGCCGGAGCGGGGCCAAGGCCTCGCATCCGGTCCCAGTACCTGGACGTTCACCCGTGCGTCAAGGGTGGAGCCAGCCCCCGAACGGCAGGTTCCGGACCACGGTGAAGAGCAGCAGCAGCACTCCGGCGGTCCACAGGTGCGCCGGCGAGGGGTCGATCCGGAACGGCCGGCCGCGTGCCGTGCGGACCGCCCAGACGGTCCACAGCACGGCGAAGCCCAGGTAGCCGGCCACGGCCGGCGCGTTGTCGTGGAGCGCGGTGAGGAGGTCCCCGTGGACGAGGGCGTGCGCGCTGCGCAGCCCGCCGCAGCCGGGGCAGTACAGGCCGGTGCAGCGCAGCAGGGGACAGACCGGGTAGTGGCCGGGCCGGTTGGGGTCGACGGCCCCGACGTACGCGAAGGCCGCGGCGACGGCCGCGAGGATCCCGGCGGGCACGGCCAGCCGTCTGCAGGCGTTCACGCTTCGCATTCTGCCCCGTACGGGCCGCACGCGCGCGTGAGGGGCGGACGGCGCCTCACCGGTGCCGTCCGCCCCTCACAACGCGCGGGCGAAGAAGCTCAGCTCTCGGCGCTCGCCGGCTCGCGGGTCGCGGCCGCGGCGTGGGCCACCCCGTGGCTCTCCTTCGGCTGGCCGAGGCCCATGGCGCGCATGATGGCGCCCACGACACCACCGAGGGCCACGATCACCATGCCGGCCCAGAAGCCCAGCGGCTGTGCCATCACCATGAAGGCGCCCGCGACGCAGAAACCGATGAAGGCGATGATGACACCGGTCCAGGCGGCCGGGGTGTGACCGTGGCTGCTGCCCGCCATTGCTTGCTCCTCGTGGTGGTGTGCGTGTCGCACGTGCCGTACATGTCCGGGCCCGGCCGTGTCCGGGGCGGACGCTCACCGTCCATTGTCCCGTACGCGTGGACGTGCCGTGAGCGGGGGTCGCCGGTGACGGGCGTCTCTTTCGCCACATCGGGGGAGGGCGTCACGCGCCGGTGGGGTCCTCGCCGCGGTCCAGGGCCTTCCAGAGCTCCTCGGGGCGCTCGGGGTCGACGGTCCGCGCGGTGCGGCGCGGGCGGGGTGTGCCGTCGCGCTCGTAGCGTCCGGACATGGCGGGCCACAGCCGGCCGTAGCGCAGGGCGAGGAGACCGGCGAGCAGCAGGAGGGCGCCGCCGACCGCCGCCACGTACGGCCAGCCGGTGTGGGTGAGCGCGGCCACGGTGGCGGAGGTGTCGCCGGTGGTCTCGGCCGCCTTCTCGTCGAGCGCCGAGCTGTCGGTGGCGCCGATCAGGGCCGCGGCGACGGTACCGGCGCCGGAGAGCGCGAGGAGCCCGGCGACCAGGAAGCGGCCGGCCCTGCGGACGGCGAAGACGGCGACGAGCGCGGCGAGGCCCACTATGGCGAGGGCCGCGGGGACGCCCGTGACGTCGCTGCCCTTGGCGGTCAGCGGGAAGGCGCCGCCGGCCACCGTAGCGGTGCCCTCCGACCAGCGCTGCCGGGTGGAGAGCAGCGCAACGGCCGCGCCGAGCGCGCCGCACAGCAGGGCGACGGCGAGGCTCCGGCGGCCGGACCGCGCGGACACGGGCGCCTGGGAACGGGGGTTGGGTACAGCAGTCACGTACTCCACTATCCCCCGGACCCCGGGCGAACCGTCACCCGGGGTTCACGTGAGGAACGTGATAAACGCCCTACTTGCCCAGCCGGTTGGCGGTGTGCACCGCCCGCAGCACCGCGGCTGCCTTGTTGCGGCACTCCTGGTCCTCGGCGGCCGGGTCGGAGTCGGCGACGATGCCGGCGCCGGCCTGGACGTAGGCGGTGCCGTCGCGCAGCAGGGCCGTGCGGATGGCGATCGCGGTGTCGGAGTCGCCGGCGAAGTCGAGGTAGCCGACGCAGCCGCCGTACAGGCCGCGGCGGGACGGTTCGAGCTCGTCGATGATCTGCATCGCGCGGGGCTTCGGCGCTCCGGAGAGGGTGCCGGCCGGGAAGCAGGCGGTGAGCACGTCGAAGGCGGTGCGGTCCTCGGCCACGCGGCCGGTCACCGTGGAGACGATGTGCATCACGTGCGAGTACCGCTCGACGGACATGAAGTCGACGACCTCGACGGAGCCGGGCTCGCAGACCCGGCCGAGGTCGTTGCGGCCGAGGTCGACGAGCATGAGGTGCTCGGCGCGCTCCTTGGGGTCGGCGAGCAGTTCGTCGGCGAGGGCCTGGTCCTCCTGCGGGGTGGCGCCGCGGTGCCGGGTGCCGGCGATGGGGTGGACCATGGCCCGTCCGTCCTCCACCTTCACCAGCGCCTCGGGGGACGAGCCGACGACGTCGAACCCGTCGAAGCGGAACAGGTACATGTAGGGGGACGGGTTCGTCGCCCTGAGCACCCGGTACACGTCCAGCGCGCTCGCCGTGCACGGCGTCTCGAACCGCTGCGACGGCACGACCTGGAAGGCCTCGCCCGCCCGGATGCGTTCCTTGATGTCGTCGACGGCCCGCCGGAAGTCGGGGCCGCCCCACAGGGCGGTGTACTCGGGCAGTTCGGAGGGCGGGAGCACGGCGGGCGGCTGGGCGACCGCGCGGGTCAGGTCCGCCTCCATCGCGTCCAGGCGGGCCACGGCGTCCGCGTACGCCTCGTCGACGCCCGTCTCCAGGTCGTTGTGGTTGATCGCGTTGGCGATCAGCAGGACGGAGCCCTCCCAGTGGTCCATGACCGCGAGATCGCTGGTCAGGAGCATGGTCAGCTCGGGGAGCCGCAGGTCGTCCCGCTCGCCGGGGCCGATCTTCTCCAGGCGGCGGACGATGTCGTAGCCGAGGTAGCCCACCATGCCGCCGGTGAAGGGCGGCAGACCGAGGTCGTGGGCGAGGTCACGGGGGGTGTGCAGGGCCTCGATGGTGGCGCGCAGGGTGGCGAGCGGGTCGCCGCCGGTGGGAACGCCGACGGGCGGGGTGCCCAGCCAGTGGGCCTGGCCGTCGCGCTCGGTCAGCGTGGCGGAGGACCGGACGCCCACGAAGGAGTACCGGGACCACGAGCGGCCGTTCTCCGCGGACTCCAGCAGGAAGGTGCCGGGGCGCTCGGCGGCGAGCTTGCGGTAGAGCGCGACCGGGGTGTCGCCGTCGGCGAGGAGCTTGCGGGTGACCGGGATGACGCGGCGGTCGGCGGCGAGCTTGTGGAAGGTCTCGAGGTCCATGGCGGCAGACCTTACTGATCCGGGGTCCGGACACCGGAATCGGCGTCCTCGAGCAGTACGTCGGCGTCGAAGCAGGTGCGGGCGCCGGTGTGGCAGGCGGCGCCGACCTGGTCGACCTTGACCAGCACGGTGTCGGCGTCGCAGTCCAGGGCGACGGACTTGACCCACTGGAAGTGGCCGGAGGTGTCGCCCTTGACCCAGTACTCCTGGCGGCTGCGGGACCAGTACGTGCAGCGGCCGGTGGTGAGCGTGCGGTGCAGCGCCTCGTCGTCCATCCAGCCGAGCATGAGCACCTCGCCGGTGTCGAACTGCTGGGCGATGGCGGGCAGGAGTCCGTCGGCGCTGCGCCTGAGGCGCGCGGCGATCTCGGGGTCGAGGCTGCTGGGCCCGGGAGTGCCGGTCGTACTGGTCATGGGTGCCATTGTGCCGGGCGGCACGGGCAGGGCCGGTCCAGGTCCACTGCGCGGACGGGGTGGGGGGTCGTAGGCTGACGGTATGTCGACCTTCGCCAAGCGTGAACGTCTCCTGCTCGCCGACCTCTTGGAAACGACCGGTCCGGACGCCCCGACCCTCTGCGAGGGCTGGCGGACCCGGGACCTGGCCGCGCACGTGGTGGTGCGCGAACGACGCCCCGACGCGGCCGGCGGCACGCTGATCAAGCCGCTCGCTCCCCGGCTGGAGAAGGTGATGGCGGAGTACGCCGCGAAGCCGTACGAGGAGCTGATCCAGCTGATCCGTACGGGCCCGCCGCGTTTCTCGCCCTTCCAGCTCAAGCAGATCGACGAGGCGGCCAACACCGTCGAGTTCTACGTGCACACGGAGGACGTCCGCCGGGCCCAGGCCGACTGGGGTACGCGCGAGCTGGACCCGGTCTTCCAGGACGCCCTGTGGTCCCGCCTGGAACGCACTGCCCGCCTGATGGGCCGGGGTGTGCCGACGGGCCTGGTGCTGCGCCGGCCGGACGGCCAGACGGCGGTCGCCCACCGGGGCACGCCGGTGGTGACGGTCACCGGTGAGCCGTCCGAGCTGCTGCTGTTCGCCTTCGGCCGGCAGAGCGCCGCCAAGGTGGACCTGGACGGCGACGAGGAAGCGATCACGCGGCTGCACGAGTCGAAGCAGCTCGGCATCTGAGAAGCAGCTCGACAGCTGAGGGGCCTGCCATGATCAAGGTTGCGATGACCGGCGTGTACGTCGACGACGTGCCGAAGGCCCACGCCTTCTACACGGACGTGCTCGGCTTCGAGACCCGCACCCACCTGGACCTCGGCGGCGGCACCCTGTTCGTGACGGTGGGCGCCCCCGGCGGGGCCCAGCCGGATCTGCAGTTGCTGCTGGAGCCGGGGGCGGGCCCCATCGCGGAGCCGTACCGCCGGGCCCTGTACGAGGCGGGGATCCCGGCCATCGTCTTCTCGGTGGACGACATCGCGGCGGAGTACGAGCGGCTGCGCGGGCTCGGGGTGCGCTTCACCCACGAGCCGCAGGAGCAGGGCCCGGTGATCGCCGCGGTGCTGGACGACACCGTGGGCAACCTGGTGCAGCTGGCCCAGCCGAAGGGGTGATGCGTCAGCGCGGCAGTTCGGCGCGGCGCAGCCCCGGTACGCACAGGGCGACGACCCCGCCGAGGCCGCACACGGCGGCGCTGGCGGCGTACACCGGCCCGAGTCCCCATGCGCCGATCGCGGCGGCGGAGAACGGCATGCTCAGCGGGGTCAGACCGAGGCTGACCAGGCTGGAGACCGCGGTGACCCGGCCCAGGAAGGCGGGGTCGGCCTGGGTCTGGAGCAGGGCGCCGCACATCGCACCGCTGAGTCCGGCCAGCAGCCCGATGAGCAGGGCGGTCCCGACGGCAGCGGCGAGGCCGGGGACGAAGGCGAGGACGCCGATCGCGGCGGAGCCCGCGAGGATCGAGACCGCGGCGACCAGCCCGGCCCGGGGCAGCCGCCCCCGGACGGTCAGCAGCAGCGAGACCGCGCCCGCGCCGACACCGAACCCGGCGAGTACCCAGCCCATCCCGGAGGCGCCCCAGCCGCGCCGGTCGGCCAGCAGGGTCAGGCCGACGTTGAGCGGGCCGACGAAGCCGAGGTCGCCGAGGGCGATGACGATCACCAGCGGGGCGAGGACGCGGTGGCCGCGGATGTAGCGCAGGCCGGCCACGAGGTCGCTCCGGGCGGTGCCGCGCGGGGCGTCGTCGGCGGGCAGTTCCCGCATCCGTACGGAGACCAGCAGCGGCACCGACACGGCGATCAGCAGCCCGGCGAGCCCGAACGCGGCCGCCGCGCCGCCGACCGCCACGCCGAGGCCGCCGAGCGGGGCGCCGACGACGCTCGCGAAGCGGATCGCGAGGCCGCGCATGCCCTGGACCCGGGCGAGCTGGTCCTTGCCGGTGATCCGCGCGGGGAGGGCGCCCACGGCGGGCACGAACACGGCGTCGACGGTGCCGAAGACCAGCGCCAGCAGGGCCAGCGGCCACAGGCCCGGGCTGGTGAGGAACAGCAGGGCGGCCACCGCGAGCACGGCCGCGCAGCGCACCGCGTCGCTGCCGATGACGACCCGGCGCGGCCCCAGCCGGTCGGCGATCACACCGCCGCCCAGCATCAGCACGGCCCGCGGTAAGGCGCTCACCGACATGACGATTCCGGCCTGCGCGGGTGTCCCGGCCTGCACGGCGGCCCAGGACAGGGCGAGGTAGTAGACGTTGTCCCCGAGCATCGAGGAGCCGTACGCCCCGAGCCAGCGCAGGACGTTGGGGTCGCGGTGGGCGGGGCGGCCCGGGGCATGCCCCTCTACGGGTATCGCGGTCGCGGTGGTCACGGTGGAGGCCTCTCAGATGCGGAAGGGGAAGCCGTACATGTAGAGGGCGACGTGTTCGCGCCCCTCGGTCTCGCCCGCGGCCTCGGCGGCGCGGCCCTGCTCGTCGTACTTGCGCAGGAGCGACAGCATCTCCTGCTTGAACGCGGTGAGTTCCGCGGGTGTCATCCGCATCAGGGACTCGTTGTCCATGGACGCGGCGTTCCACTCGGGGTTCCAGGTGGGGCGCTCGTCGAGGTAGCGGCGGTAGCGGTCGGCTCGCTGGTCGTGGAAGAGGCGGCTGGCCGCCAGATGGGCCGCGGCCTTCGCCGGTTCGCCGCGGAAGTCCTCGTCGCGGATGCTCACTCCGTCCGACGAGGGTCGCCACCAGCGTTCCCGGCCGTCCTCGGTCTGTGCTTCGGCCTCCTCGATCAGCCCGTGCTCGGCGAGCTTGCGCAGGTGGTAGCTGACCAGGGAGACGGCCTCGTCCACCTGCTCGGCGAGCTGCGACGCCGTCGCGACCCGTGCGATGCACAGCAGCCGGTACAGGTTGACCCGCAGCGGGTGCGCCAGGGCCTTCAGCGTCCCGACATCGGTGATCCGCTGGTTCTCGTTGCTGACCATGCCCCCAGCGTAGATAGGAAAGGAAAGTTGCACAACTTATATTGCGCAACTTTTCTTTCCTGTCTCGCCGTGAAAAGGCCCCGGCTGCCGGAAGGCAACCGGGGCCGAGACTCGGCGCGGCGTCACCGGACCGGGTGACCGGCCTCCCGCAGCGCCTGCTTCACCTCGCCGATCCGCAGGTCGCCGAAGTGGAAGACGGAGGCGGCGAGCACGGCGTCCGCGCCGGCGGCGACCGCCGGGGCGAAGTCCGCGAGCTTGCCCGCGCCGCCCGAGGCGATCACCGGGACGGTCACGTGTTTGCGGACCTGCGTGATCATCTCCAGGTCGTAGCCGTCCTTCGTGCCGTCCGCGTCCATCGAGTTCAGCAGGATCTCGCCCGCGCCGAGCTCGGCGGCCCGGTGCGCCCACTCGACGGCGTCGATGCCGGTGCCCCTGCGGCCGCCGTGGGTGGTCACCTCGAAGGTGCCTTCCGGGGTACGGCGCGCGTCCACCGACAGGACCAGCACCTGTCGGCCGAAGCGCTCGGCGATCTCCCGGATCAGGTCCGGTCGGGCGATCGCCGCGGTGTTCACCCCCACCTTGTCGGCGCCCGCCCGCAGCAGCCTGTCCACGTCCTCGGCCGTGCGGACGCCACCGCCCACGGTCAGCGGGATGAACACCTGCTCGGCGGTGCGGCGCACCACGTCGTACGTCGTCTCGCGGTTGCCCGAGGAGGCGGTGATGTCCAGGAACGTCAGCTCGTCGGCGCCCTCGGCGTCGTACACCTTGGCCATCTCGACGGGGTCACCCGCGTCCCGCAGGTTCTGGAAGTTGACGCCCTTGACGACCCGGCCGTTGTCCACGTCCAGGCAGGGGATGACTCGGACGGCGAGGGTCATGCTCCGGACACTCCTCGGAACGCCTCCACCTCGACCTCGACGACCAGGCTGGGGTCGACGAAGCCGGAGACGATGATCATCGATGCGGCGGGCCGGACGGAGTCGAACAGCTCCTTGTGGGCGCGTCCGACGTCCTCCACGTCCCGGGCGTGGGTGAGGTACATGCGCGTCCGGACGACGTCGTCGCGGCCGAGGCCCACCTGGCCCAGCGCCGCGAGCGCGACGTTGAAGGCGTTGACCGTCTGCTCGTACGGTCCGCCTCCGGCGATCTCGCCGTCCACTATCGATGTGCAACCGGAGACCAGCACCAGCCCGTTCGGCAGCTCCACCGCCCGGGAGTAGCCGAAGGTCTCCTCCCAGGGCGCGCCGGTCGTGACACGTCGTACATCGCTCACTGGGCTACCGCCTCCAAGGCCTCTTCAAGGGTGAACGCCTTCGCGTACAGCGCCTTCCCGACGATGGCGCCCTCGACACCGAGCGGTACCAGCTCGGCGATGGCCCGCAGGTCGTCGAGCGACGACACGCCACCGGAGGCCACGACCGGGCGATCGGTCGCGGCGCACACGTTCCTCAGCAGCTCCAGGTTGGGGCCCTGCAGCGTGCCGTCCTTGGCGATGTCGGTGACGACGTACCGCGCGCAGCCCTCCTTGTCGAGCCGCGCCAGCGTCTCGTACAGGTCGCCGCCGTCGCGGGTCCAGCCGCGGCCGCGCAGGGTCGTGCCGCGGACGTCCAGACCGACCGCGATCTTGTCACCGTGCTCGGCGATGACCTTGGCGACCCACTCCGGGGTCTCCAGGGCGGCGGTACCGAGGTTCACCCGGGTGCAGCCGGTGGCGAGCGCGGCGGCCAGGGAGGCGTCGTCGCGGATGCCGCCGGACAGCTCCACCTTGATGTCCATGGCCTGGGCGACCCCGGCGATCAGCTCCCGGTTGTCGCCGGTGCCGAACGCGGCGTCCAGGTCGACCAGATGCAGCCATTCGGCGCCCGAGCGCTGCCAGGCGAGGGCGGCCTCCAGGGGGGAGCCGTAGGAGGTCTCCGTGCCGGACTCGCCGTGCACGAGGCGGACGGCCTGGCCGTCGCGGACGTCGACGGCGGGGAGGAGTTCGAGCTTGGCCATGTCTCTACAGGGTTCCGATCCAGTTGGTGAGCAGCTGGGCTCCGGCGTCGCCGGACTTCTCGGGGTGGAACTGCGTGGCCCACAGGGCGCCGTTCTCCACGGCGGCCACGAAGGGCTTGCCGTGCGTCGCCCAGGTGACCTTCGGCGGGTGCAGCACCGGGTTGTGGGTCTCGAGACTCCAGTCGTGGACGGCGTAGGAGTGCACGAAGTAGAAACGGGCGTCCGCGTCCAGGCCGGCGAACAGCTCGGAGTCGGCGGGCGCGTCCACGGTGTTCCAGCCCATGTGGGGCACGACGTCGGCCTGCAGCGGCTCGACCGAGCCGGGCCACTCGTCGAGGCCCTCGGACTCGACGCCGTGCTCGATGCCGCGCGCGAACAGGATCTGCATACCGACGCAGATGCCCATGACGGGCCGCCCGCCGGACAGCCTGCGGTCGACGACCCAGTCGCCGCGGGCCTCACGCAGGCCCTTCATACAGGCGGCGAAGGCGCCGACGCCCGGCACCAGCAGGCCGTCGGCGTTCATCGCCTCGTCGAAGTCGCGCGTGATCTCGACGTCGGCTCCCGCGCGCGCGAGGGCGCGTTCGGCGGAGCGGACGTTGCCGAAGCCGTAGTCGAAGACCACGACCTTCCTCGGCGCGCTCATCAGTTCCACACCTCCAGCCGCATGACGCCGGCGACCAGGCACATCGCCGCGGCGATGGAGAGCAGCACGATCAGGCTCTTCGGCATCTGCTGCTTGACGAAGGAGTAGATGCCGCCGACCAGGAAGAGGCCGACGACGATCAGTACGGTGGACAGACCGTTCATGGGGCTACAGCGCACCCTTCGTGGAGGGGAGGATGCCGGCCGCGCGCGGGTCACGCTCGCTGGCGTAGCGCAGCGCCCGGGCCAGCGCCTTGAACTGGCACTCCACGATGTGGTGGGCGTTGCGCCCGTAGGGCACGTGCACGTGCAGGGCGATCTGGGCCTGGGCGACGAACGACTCCAGGATGTGCCGGGTCATCGTGGTGTCGTACTCGCCGATCATCGGCGCCATCTTCTCGGGCTCGGTGTGCACGAGGTAGGGCCGGCCGGACAGGTCGACGGTGACCTGGGCGAGGGACTCGTCCAGCGGGACCGTGCAGTTGCCGAAGCGGTAGATGCCCACCTTGTCGCCGAGGGCCTGCTTGAAGGCGGCGCCCAGCGCGAGGGCGGTGTCCTCGATGGTGTGGTGGGAGTCGATGTGCAGGTCGCCGTCGGTCTTCACGGTCAGGTCGAACAGACCGTGCCGGCCGAGCTGGTCGAGCATGTGGTCGTAGAAGCCGACGCCGGTGGCGATGTCGGTCTTCCCGGTGCCGTCGAGGTCTATCTCGACGAGGACCGAGGTCTCCTTCGTGGTGCGCTCGATCCTTCCGACACGCGCCTCGCGAGTCATGCGTTCTGTTCCTTCCTCAGCTGACGGACCGCGTCGAGGAACGCGTCGTTCTCGGCCGGGGTGCCGGCGGTCACCCGCAACCACCCCGGTACGCCGTTGTCCCGTACCAGGACGCCCCGGTCGAGGATCTTCCGCCAGGCCGCGTGGGCGTCCTCGAACCGCCCGAACTGCACGAAGTTCGCGTCGGACGTGGTGACCTCGTAGCCGATGGACTTCAGCTCGCTCACCAGCCGGTCCCGTTCGGACTTCAGCTGCTCGACGTACTTCAGGAGGGTGTCCGTGTGTTCCAGGGCGGCCAGGGCGGTCGCCTGGGTGACGGCCGACAGGTGGTACGGCAGCCGTACGAGCTGGACGGCGTCCACGACCGCCGGGTGCGCGGCGAGGTAGCCGAGGCGCAGGCCGGCGGCCCCGAACGCCTTGGACATGGTCCGCGAGACGACGAGATTCGGCCGACCTTCGAGCAGCGGCAGCAGCGAACGGCCGTGGCTGAACTCGATGTACGCCTCGTCCACCACGACCATGGACGGCTTGGCCTCCTGGGCCGCCTCGTACAGGGCGAGCACCGTCTCGGGCGGGACCGCGTTGCCGGTGGGGTTGTTGGGTGTGGTGATGAAGACGACGTCGGGCCGGTCCTCTGCGATGGCGCGCTCGGCCGCTGCCAGGTCGATGGTGAAGTCGTCGTTGCGGGGGCCGGAGATCCAGCCGGTACCCGTGCCGCGGGAGATCAGCGCGTGCATCGAGTACGACGGCTCGAAGCCGATCGCCGTACGTCCGGGCCCGCCGAAGGTCTGCAGCAGCTGCTGGATGACCTCGTTGGAGCCGTTGGCGGCCCAGACGTTGGCCGGGCCCACCTCGTGGCCGGTCGTGTCGGTCAGGTACTTCGCGAGCTGGGTGCGCAGCTCGACGGCGTCCCGGTCGGGGTAGCGGTTGAGGTTCCGGGCGGCCTCGCGCACCCGCTCGGTGATCCGCTCGACCAGCGGCTCGGGCAGCGGGTAGGGGTTCTCGTTCGTGTTCAGCCGTACGGGCACGTCCAGCTGGGGCGCGCCGTAGGGGGACTTGCCGCGCAGCTCGTCCCGTACGGGGAGATCGTCGATCTTTACGTCGCTCACTTGCTCTCGGGTACCTTCCAGCCGAACCTGGCCTTGATCGCCGCGCCGTGCGCGGGCAGGTCCTCCGCCTCCGCCAGCGTCACCACGTGGTGCGCGACCTCGGCCAGGGCGTCCTTCGTGTAGTCGACGACGTGGACGCCGCGCAGGAAGGACTGGACGGACAGGCCGGAGGAGTGGCAGGCGCAGCCGCCGGTGGGCAGGACGTGGTTGGATCCGGCCGCGTAGTCGCCCAGCGAGACGGGCGCCCAGGGGCCGACGAAGATCGCGCCCGCGTTCTTCACCCGGTCGGCGACGGCGGTGGCGTCGGCCGTCTGGATCTCCAGGTGCTCGGCACCGTAGGCGTCGACCACCCGCAGGCCCTCGTCGATGCCGTCGACCAGCACGATCGCCGACTGCCTGCCCTTGAGGGCGGGCACGATCCGGTCGTCGACGTGCCGGGTGGCCGCGACCTGCGGTTCGAGTTCCTTCTCCACCGCGTCGGCCAGTTCGGTGGAGTCGGTGACCAGTACGGCCGCCGCGAGCGGGTCGTGTTCGGCCTGGCTGATCAGGTCGGCGGCGACGTGCACCGGGTCGGCGGTGGAGTCCGCGAGGACCGCGATCTCGGTCGGGCCCGCCTCCGCGTCGATGCCGATCTTGCCGGTGAAGTAGCGCTTGGCGGCGGCGACCCAGATGTTGCCGGGCCCGGTGACCATGTTGGCGGGCGGGCAGGACTCGGTGCCGTACGCGAACATCGCGACGGCCGTGGCGCCACCGGCCGCGTACACCTCGTCGACGCCGAGCAGCGCGCAGGCGGCGAGGATCGTCGGGTGCGGCAGGCCGTCGAACTCGGCCTGGGCGGGGGACGCGAGGGCGATCGAGCCGACGCCGGCCTCCTGCGCGGGCACGACGTTCATGATCACGGAGGACGGGTAGACCGACCGGCCGCCGGGTGCGTACAGCCCGACGCGCTCGACCGGCACCCACTTCTCGGTCACTGTGCCGCCGGGTACGACCTGGGTCGTGTGGGACGTACGGCGCTGTTCGCGGTGCACGAGGCGGGCCCGCCGGATGGACTCCTCCAGAGCCGCGCGCACGGCCGGGTCGAGCTGTTCCAGCGCGTCGGCGAGCGCCCGCGCCGGGACCCGTACGGACCGAAGCCGGACCCCGTCGAACTTCTCGGCGAAGTCGATCAGCGCCGCGTCGCCCCGATGATGCACGGCTTCGCAGATCGGACGCACCTTCTCGAGGGCGGCCGCTACGTCGAAGTCGGCTCGGGGCAGCAGGTCGCGCAGGGCGGGTCCCTCGGGAAGGGCGTCGCCGCGCAGATCGATTCGGGAGATCACGTCCTCAATTCTCTCAGACCGGCGTCGGCGGGCGTCCGCACGTATCAATGGCTGATACAGAACGTGGCCGGAACCCGGAAGATCCTGCTCACCTCTGGCGTTCGGGGCGTCACTGTGCGGGCATGAACGGCTGTACGAGCGGGTTGACCCACGGGTAGCTGAGGGGGGAGGGGACAGGGTGACCGAGGGGGAGGACCTCCGGGCGGGGGACCTGCCGGACGATCTGACCGCCACCGAGGCCGGGATGTGGCAGGCGTTCCGCAACGGCAGCGTGTACGACCTGAGCAGCGGGGACGCCGTCGTGGACGACCCGCACGGCGGGCACCCCTGGGGACCCGAGCGGACCGTGCGGGCGCGCATCGTGTGCTGGCTGCTGCTGGACGGCCCGCCCGCGCTGGCCGGCCGTGTGTCGTCGCTGAAGCTGTCGGGCGTGCGGATCAGCGGGACCCTGGACCTGGCGGGCGGCACGGTGGTGCCGTACGTGGAGCTCAAGGGCTGCCGTTTCGACCGGGAGGTCCTGCTGCCCGAGGCCCGTTTCACCACCCTGCGCATGGTGGACTGCTCGGTCCCCCGGCTGGAGGCCGCCCGGGTGCACACCGAGGGCGACCTGCACCTGCCCCGCTGCCGTTTCCTCGGCGGTGTCCGGCTCACCGACGCGCACATCGGCACTGACCTGATGCTCAACCAGGCGATCGTGCACCGGGACCGCCTCGGCCGCTCGATCGCCGCCGACGGCATGACCGTGGGCCAGGACCTCCAGGCCGAACTGCTGGAGTCGCACGGTGAGCTGAGCCTGCGCAGCGCCAAGGTCGGCGTCTCGCTGAGCCTGCGCGGCGCGAAGCTGTCCAACCCGTACGCGCGGCTGGCCCTGAACGCCCCCCAGCTGACCGTCGAACGCACCCTCTACCTGACCCCGGCCGGGGTGGGCAGCCCGCTGCTGAGCGGCATCACCCCCGCGCGCGGCACGCGGATCCAGCGCTTCGAGTGCCAGGGCGGGGTGCGCTTCGACGACGGGCGGTTCGGGGACGCGGTCGACCTGGAACGCGCCCGGTTCGTCTTCACCGACGAGCAGGAGCTGTCGCTGCGCCGGGTGCAGACGCCCGAGCTGCGCTTCCTCGGCGAACGGCCGCAGCGCGGCAAGGTGGTGCTGTCGGGGGCGCGGGTGGTCAACCTGGTGGACCGGGCGGCGAGCTGGCCGGGGCCGGGGAGCCTGCACATGGGCGGTTTCGCTTACGAGAGCCTGGTGCCGCAGGGACCGTTCCCGCTGACCGAGCGCCTGGACTGGGTGGCGGCGGCGACCGCCGAGTACAACCCGGAGCCGTACGAGCGGCTGGCCGCCGTGCTGCGCGGGGCGGGGGAGGACGAGGACGCCCGGGAGGTACTGCTCGCCAAGCAGCGCCGGCGCCGCGAGACCCTGCCGCCGGCCGCCAAGCTCTGGGGGTACGCGCAGGACTGGACGGTCGCCTACGGGTACCGGCCGGGCCGCGCGGCCGTGTGGATGGCGGTGCTGTGGGCGGCGGGCACGCTCGCCTTCGCGCACGCCGGGCATCCGCCGACGAACCCCGACGGCCACCCGGCGTGGAGTCCGGCCCTGTTCGTCCTGGACCTGCTGCTGCCGGTCATCGACCTCGGCCAGGTGGGCCAGTGGCAGCTGCGCGGCGGCTGGCAGTGGCTGGCGGCGGTGATGGTGCTGCTGGGCTGGGTCCTGGCGACGACGGTGGCGGCGGGGGCGACGCGGCTGCTGCGGCGGGGGTGACAGGGGCTCGGCGGGCTCGGCGGGTGGTCTGGGGCCGGCCGCCACCTTGGCAGGTACCCATCAGTAGTTGAACGGTAATCAACTTTTACCGGCCCTTGACCGGGCCGCGTACAACTTTCATCCACCTTGCCCCAGGGTCTGGCGCAGCGCCGACCAGCGGTCTTTCAATGGTCGGCACCATGGCTCTGCTCCCCACGTTCATCCGCCCCACCCGGATGAAGATGCCCCCCTCGCACCCGGCCGGACCGCCCGCCGCGGACGAGGTGCTGCTCGACGCGCCCGACGACCGCCTCGGCCCTGCCCTCGTCGCGGCCGGAAGAGGCGAGTACCGCGCCGCCGCCGAGCTGCTGGCCGCCACCCGCGCGGCCGCCGAGTGGGAGAACCGGGACCGGTACGCACGGCGCCTGGCCGCCTTCGCCCGCTCGCGCTCCGAGTGGTTCCAGGAGTGGCGCGGGGCCGCCCCCGACGATCCCGACACGCTGCTGATGACGGCCCAGCTGGCGGTGGACCGCGCCTGGCCGTCGCCGGGCCGGGCCGAGCTGCTGCGCGAGGTGAGCCCGCTGATCACGGCCGCCGCCAAGGGCGACGACCGCGATCCGGTGCCCTGGCGGATCGCCCTGGACCACGCGCGCGGCACCCGTGCCGGGCACCGGTACTTCGAAGAGCTGTGGGAGGCGGCCGTCCGCCGCGCCCCGCACCACTACGGCTGCCATGTGGCGGCCCTGCGGTACCTGGCGGCCTCCTGGCACGGCTCCCACCTCGAGTGCTTCGACTTCGCCGACCTCGCTGCACAGGACGCCCCGGCGGACTCGCTCGTCCAGGCGCTGCCCGCACGGGCGGCCTTCGCCTATCTCACCGACGGCTGCGGGCCCGAGGTCCCGCGCGCCCGGCTGGACGCGGCGGCCGACCGGGCGATCGCGCTCTCCGGACGGTTCCCGGCGGCCGACCCCTGGCCCGCCGAGGTCCGCAACAAGCTGACGTACGTACTCGTACGGCTGGACCGCTGGGACGACGCCCGCACCCAGTTGCGCCTGATCGGCCCGTACGCCACCTCGTTCCCCTGGGACCGGGTCTCCGACGACCCGCTCGGCCACTTCCTGCGGCTGCGCGAGGAACTCCTGACGGGACTGATCCCAGCGCCACTGCGACCGCGAAGCGAGCACCCCGGACACGTCCGTGCCGGTGACCATTAGGCTGGGGCGCCGTGACCACCGTCCGTCTCCCCCTCTTCCCGTTGAACTCGGTACTGTTCCCGGGCCTGGTGCTTCCTCTCAACGTCTTCGAGGAGCGCTACCGCGCCATGATGCGCGAGCTGCTGAAGACGCCCGAGGAAGAGCCGCGCCGGTTCGCCGTCGTGGCGATCCGCGACGGCCACGAGGTCGCGCCGAGCGAACCCGGCATGCCGGATCCGACGTCCCTGCTCGAACGCGGGGCCACCGCGGGATTCGGCGCCGATCCCTTGCGTGCGCTGCACGGCGTGGGCTGTGTCGCGGACGCGGCGACCGTACGGGAGCGGGCCGACGGCACGTTCGAGGTACTGGCGACCGGGACGACCCGGGTCCGGCTGCTGTCCGTGGACGCGTCGGGGCCCTTCCTGACGGCCGAGCTGGAGGAGCTGGCCGAGGAACCGGGCGACGAGGCCGGTGCACTGGCCGAGGGCGTCCTGCGGGCGTTCCGCCAGTACCAGAAGCGGCTGGCGGGCGCCCGGGAGCGCTCACTGACCACGGGAGCGGACCTGCCGGACGAGCCCACCGTCGTCTCCTTCCTGGTGGCGGCGGCGATGATGCTCGACACCCCGGCCAAGCAGCGGCTGCTCCAGGCGCCGGACACCGCGTCCCGGCTGCGCGACGAGCTGAAACTCCTTCGCGCGGAGACCGCGATCATCCGTAATCTGCCGTCGTTGCCGGCGGCCGAGCTGACGCGCGGCCCGACGAGTCTGAACTGAGGCCTCTCGATCCCCGATGGCGAAGAAAACCAGGAAACAGCAGCAGTCCGGCGGCACACCGGCGACGGTGGCCCTGACGGCGGCCGGCGTGGACTACACGGTGCACGCCTATGACCACGACCCGTCCCACCCCTCGTACGGGGAGGAGGCGGCCGAGGCGATGGGCCTCTCCCCCGAGCGCGTCTTCAAGACCCTGGTCGCGGACGTCGACGGCACCCTCACGGTGGCCGTGGTCCCGGTGGCGGGCTCCCTGGATCTGAAGGCCCTGGCGGCGGCGGTGGGCGGCAAACGGGCCGCGATGGCGGACCCGGTGCTGGCGGAACGCACCACGGGTTATGTCCGCGGGGGCATCTCCCCGCTGGGCCAGCGCAAGAAGCTGCCGACCGTTCTCGACGACTCGGCTGCCGCCCATGCCACGATCTGCGTCTCGGCGGGCCGCCGGGGGCTGGAGGTCGAGCTGCGCCCGGGCGATCTTGCCGAGCTCACGGAGGCGGTACTGGCCCCCATCGGCCGCGTCTGACCTCGGGGGTCTGGGGGCTCGCTCCCACCACCCGTCTCGCCCGAACTGGAAAGCACGGGCTTCCTCTCAGCCCGGCCGCGACCTGTCAGCGCCGGTCGGCATGCTCAGCCCGTCCGGCGCTTGAGGACGAGGCCCGTTCAGGGCCGAAGGGGGGTCTGGGGGCGCAGCCCCCAGCGGGGTCGAAGGGGCGGAGCCCCTGAGGACGGGAGGGGTAAGGGCGGCGGGGGCGAAAAAAGCCCGGCGGTCAGCCCTGCGCGGACGGCGCCCCGTACGGCCCCTGCTGGTGGGGGCCCTCCTGGTACGGATCCGGATCCCGCGGCCCGAACAGCGCCATCAGCCCCAGATGGACCAGCAGCGCGGCCAGCGACCACGCCAGCAACGCCCCCTTCGCCCCGAGCTTCAGCGGAGCCGAGAACGTCACCCCCTTGCCCACGGCCTTGGCATGGGCGAGGACGTCCTTCTCCGGCCCGAGCCACACCCCGAGCCGCCACGCCAGCAACGACCCGAGCACACCGCCGACGGCCAGCCCGACCACCAGCGGCACGCCCCCGCGCCGCCGCAGCAGGAAGACGACGACCGCGCTGACCGTCCCGAAGGCCAGCGCCAGCAGCGTGAACGTTCCGTCGACGCCGATCGCCTCCTCCCCCTCGGTGTCCTTGAGGTAGACGATCCAGCTGCCCTTGTCGTCCACGGTACCGATCAACGGCACGTGCGGCGCCAGCCACCACCACAGCAGCCCGAGCAGCACCCCGCCGAGCGCCAGAGCCACCGTGACGACGGCGGCATCCCGCACTTCGGTCTTCATCCCGGGGCCGTCCTGTCCATAGGCTGCCCCCGCGGCACCGGAAGGCTGCGGCCCTTGCCGGCCCTGGTGCGAGGACGGTTCGTGCGGCGGCGGAGGCGGAGTCAGTGGTGCGGTCACCCTGACATCGTGCCAGGTCGCCCTGTGCCGCGCGTCACCGGACGGCGGCCCGGCGGTACGCCCAGGTCGCCACGGCCAGCGACACCACCCCGACCCCGGCGCACACGCCCAGGTCACCGGCGACGAACGCCCAGTCCGGGCGCGCCGCGAAGGTCCGCGCGTAGGCCTCCACCCCGTAGGTGGACGGCAGCAGATCCCGGGCCAGCCGGATGATCTCCGGCATCCGGTCGGGCGGCAGCACACCCAGCAGCAGCGCCGCCGACATGCCCAGCTGCCCCAGCAGCGTGGCCAGTTCCGGCCGGGGCGCGAGCAGACCGCAGGCCGCGCCGAGCCCGGAGAGCGCCGCGCCCGCGAGCGGGATCACCGTGAGGAGGATCCACAGGTTGCCCAGCGGCAGCCCGAACAGCACGCAGCCGAAGACGGCGGTCACCAGGGTCCCGGGCACGGTGAAGGAGGCGTACGCCCCCGCCGCCCCCAGCACCACCGCCGCCGGCGGTACCGGCAGCGTGGCGTAGTGGTCGAGGCCGCCACCGGCCCGCAGCTGCCCGAAGTACTGCGCCAGCAGGTTCAGCGCGACGAACGCGACGACGACGACCGACGACCCGGCCACCACGGACTGGGCCTCGCCGCGGCTGTCCACCACCCCGCGCATCATGATCATGATGCCGACGGACTGGAAGGTCGCCACGAACAGCAGCGGCATCCGCGCCACCCGGGCGCGGGACAGTTGTGCGCGGTAGACGGCGGCCAGCGACGGCCACAGCCGCGCGGGCGGCGCCAGCTCGGCCTCGCCCCTCGCCGCCCCCGGCACGGACACGGCGCTCCCCGAGGGAGACTGCGCGGATACGGCACTCACGTCGAGCTGCTCCTCTTCCCTGCGGCGGCCGAGCCGACCCTCGCCGGACCGTACGGATGCGGCACCCCGCGTGCTCACGCCTTCACCAGACCCTGCCGCGCGGCACCGCCCAGCGCCAGGTACACGTCCTCCAGGCTGGGGGTGGCCAGCGTGAAGTCGTCCAGGGCGGCGAAGGCGGCCCCGCCGGTGACCGTGGCGACGGCCGCGCGGGCCTCCTCCGGTGCGAGCCGCAGCGTCCAGCGGCGCCCGGCCTCCACGGCCCGCTCGCGCAGCACGGCGACCTCCGGCACCTCCAGGGGGGCCTGGTCCCGCCACACCAGCTCCACCCGCACCTCGCCGGACACCCGCTCCTTGAGCCCGGTGGGGGTGTCGCAGGCGATGACCCGGCCCCGGTCCAGGACGGCGACCCGGTCGAGGACGGTCTCGGCCTCGATGACGTTGTGGGTGACGAGCAGCACGGTCGTGCCCCGGTCGGCCCGCCGCCGGTCGACGGCCCCCCACACCGCACGCCGTGCCACCGGGTCCATGCCGGTGGTCGGCTCGTCGAGCACCAGCAGCGGGCGGTCCCCGACCAGGGCCGCGGCGAAGCAGGCGAGTCGCCGTTGCCCGCCGGAGAGCTTCTTCAGCGCCCGCCCGGCGATCGGCGTGAGCCCCAGCTCCTCCAGCACGGCGTCCCGTTCGGCGCGCGCCCGGGTGACGTCCAGACCGCGCAGGCGTCCGGTGGTCTCCACGGCGAGGGAGACGGTCAGCTCGTCCAGGGCGGTCGACTCCTGGCCGAGGTAGGCGAGGATGCGCGCGGCCCGCTCCGGGTGGCGCACGATGTCGTGGCCGAGCAGTTCCACGCTGCCGGCGTCCGGCCGCAGCAGCCCGGTGAGCTGCCGTACGAGGGTGGACTTGCCGGCGCCGTTGGGTCCCAGCAGCCCGAAGATCTCGCCGCGGCGGACGTCGAGCGCCACGTCGTCGGTGGCCCGGACCTCCGGGGCGCCCGGCACGCCGCGCCGCCGCCGCACGGCCGGATAGGTCTTCGTCAGCCCGCGCACGGTGCACACCACGTCACCGGGATGCCGAAGTGCCTGTGCCACGCGCGTACTCACAAGGGACGAGAGTACGCCGTCGGGGGCCTTTACTCGTCTTTGGGGCGCCTGAGGCCCCGGCCCCCCGCGGCGGGGACGGTCCCCGGCGGTTCACTCCCCCGCGGGCGCGTGCTCCGCGGCCGAGGGCACGTCGATCTCCCGCCAGAAACCCGCCCGGATGGCGTACCGGTCGTGTTCGTCGATCTGGTCGTCCTTGTGGGCGAGGAGACCGAAGCGGGCCGCGTAGCGCAGTAGCTCGCCGTCGATGCGGTGCGGGATGCGCGGGTACATCCCGGACAGTTTCTGCAGGTGGCTCTGGTCGCCCAGGCGGGAGATCCACCTCCGGGCGAAGACCTGGCCGACCTCGAACGGGTCCCCGCCGACCGTGGTGATGTCCTCCTCGCGGTCGGCCCAGCGCTGCTCGGCCGTGGTCAGCTGGGCCAGCGTCGGCATGGAGGCCGCTTCCGGCGGTTCGGACACCACACCGGGCCGGTCCACCCAGCCCTTGTCGGAGGACCAGCGCAGGGTGGCCGTGGTGGGGTGCTGCACGGCCTGGGCGCCGGGGGCGCGCAGTGCGGCGAGGTCCTTGGGGGTGGGGACGCCCTTGGCCGTGGGCACCCGCTCCTGGGCGCCGTTCTGCTGGTCGCGGGCGGCGGGCGCGTGCTCCTCCTCGGCGGGCCGCTCGGCCGCCGAGGTCAGCGCGGACTCGGGCAGCGGCGCGGAGAGGATCGCGGCGATCTCCGGACGGGGCGCGGGGGGCGGCGCGCAGACGCCGGTGAGTTCCTTGGCCCGTACCGCCCGGGTGATCCAGGCGCGGTCCAGCACCCGCCGCTCGTCCGCCTCGGCGACCAGGTCCTCGGACTGGTTGTAGTCGCCGTCGGCGGCCTGCACGGCCCACAGGTGGACGGCCACGCCGTGCTCCTTGGCGGCCATCATGCCCGGCAGCAGATCGCCGTCGCCGGTGACCAGCACGACGTCGGAGCAGGCCCGGTTGCGGGCCAGCTCGGTGAGCTCGGCGTGCATGGCGGCGTCCACGCCCTTCTGGGCCCAGCGTCCGTCGCTGCGGGTCAGCGCACCGAGCCGGACGGTGACCCGGGGCATCACGCGCAGCCGGCGGTGTTCCGGCTGGGGGACGCGGTCCGGGGCGCCGTCGAACCAGTAGATGCGGAGCAGTGGACGCTCGGTGTCGGCCTCCGCGCGCTCGCGCAGCGCCTGGATCAGGGCGGCGTGATCGACGGTGATCCGGGACCGTGAGGGCTCTCCGGCGAGGAGGCTGGCGGCGGCCCCCAGCAAGTACCCGGCGTCCACCAGGACGATGCAGCGGTCCACGCGACTCACCCTCTTCCCGGGAGGTTTGTGCTTGCGGCTTGCTTCGAGTCTGCCCGACCGCGCGGGCGTTAACGGCCCGAACTCGATCTTCGGCGTGGCGTTTCGGGGACGTGCGCTCCGACAAGCCTGTCACAGACGGTAATTATCCGGAATGCGTTCATTGTCAGCCTATGTGAATCTGATGGCGGCCCTGGCCCCTAGACCCCCTTCAGGAGGCAGATCACCATGGCCAAGAACAAGAACAACCGCAAGCAGGCCGGCCCGAAGAACCGTTCCTCGCAGGCCGATCAGCCGCAGGAGCACACGCAGCGCCCCCCGGCGGAGGCGCACGAGCCCGAGATGGCGGGCGGCCCGGCGGATGTTGCCCGTAAGCAGCACAAGCGCTTCGGCCACAACTGAGACCGTCGCGCGGGCCTTTGAGCCCTGGCATGGACGAGGGGCGTGTCCGGTCACGGACACGCCCCTCGTTCACGCCGGCTGCCGGGCCGCGCACCCGGGATCCGGTCGGGTCGCTCAGCCCGCCAGGCAGGACGGTCCGAGCAGCACCTTCAGGTCGCCGAAGAGCGCCGGGTCCGGCTTCACACGGTGCCGGTCGAGGCGCAGGACGGTGGTCTTGCGCGGACCCTGGAGCTTGATGCGGACCTCGCTGTCGCCCTTGTGGTGGCTGAGGATCTCGCCGAGGCGGCTGACCATGGGCGGGGTGACCCGCGTGGCCGGGATGGTGAGGATCACGGGCGCGTTGGTGCCGGCGTTGGACAGGTCGGGGACCGCCAGCTCCATCGCGACCAGCCGCGGCACGTCCTCGCGCTTGTCGAGGCGGCCCTTGACGAAGACGACCGCGTCCTCGACGAGTTGGGTCGACACGAGCTGGTACGTCGCCGGGAAGAACATGCACTCGATGGAACCGGCGAGGTCCTCCACGGTGGCGATGGCCCAGGCGTTGCCCTGCTTGGTCATCTTGCGCTGCAGGCCCGAGATGATGCCGCCGATGGTGACGACCGCGCCGTCCGCGTGCTCGCCGCCGGTGAGCTGGGCGATGCCCGCGTCCGCCTTGTCGGACAGCACGTGCTCCAGGCCGAAGAGCGGATGGTCGGAGACGTACAGACCGAGCATCTCACGCTCCTGGGCGAGCAGATAGGTCTTGTCCCACTCGTCGTCGGTGAACTGCACGTCGAGTCCGAAGCCGGGTTCGCTGCTGGTCTCCTCGCCCATGCCGCCGAAGAGGTCGAACTGGCCCTCGGCCTCCTTGCGCTTGACCGCGACCACGTTGTCGATCATCGGCTCGTACTGGGCGGTGAGGCCCTTGCGGGTGTGCCCCATGGCGTCGAAGGCGCCGGCCTTGATCAGCGATTCCGTGGTCCGCTTGTTGCAGACCACCGCCTCGACCTTGTCGAGGTAGTCGGGGAAGGAGATGTACTTCCCCTTGGCCTTGCGGCACCTGATGATCGCCTCGACGACGTTGGTGCCGACGTTGCGGACGGCGGACAGGCCGAAGAGGATCACGTCGTCGCCCTGGGCGGCGAAGTTGGACATCGACTCGTTGACGTCCGGCGGGAGCACCTTGATGCCCATGCGGCGGCACTCGTTGAGGTAGACGGCCGACTTGTCCTTGTCGTCCTTGACGGAGGTCAGCAGCGCCGCCATGTACTCGGCGGGGTAGTTCGCCTTGAGGTAGGCGGTCCAGTACGAGACCAGGCCGTAGGCGGCGGAGTGCGCCTTGTTGAAGGCGTATCCGGCGAACGGGACCAGCACGTCCCAGAGCGCCTGGATGGCCTCGTCGCTGTAGCCCTTCTCGCGGGCGCCCTTCTGGAACAGGACGAAGTTCTTCGCCAGTTCCTCGGGCTTCTTCTTGCCCATCACACGGCGGAGGATGTCGGCCTCGCCGAGCGAGTAGCCGGCGATGATCTGGGCGGCCTTCTGCACCTGCTCCTGGTAGACGATCAGGCCGTAGGTGACGTCCAGGACCTCCCTGAGAGGCTCCTCCAGCTCCTTGTGGATCGGGGTGATCTCCTGGAGCTTGTTCTTGCGCAGCGCGTAGTTGGTGTGCGAGTCCATGCCCATCGGGCCGGGACGGTAGAGCGCGGAGACGGCGGAGATGTCCTCGAAGTTGTCGGGCTTCATCAGCCGCAGCAGCGAGCGCATGGGTCCGCCGTCGAACTGGAAGACGCCGAGGGTGTCGCCGCGCTGGAGCAGTTCGAAGGTCTTGGGGTCGTCCAGCGGGAGGCTCAGCAGCTCCAGGTCGACGCCCTTGTTGGACTTCACCATCTTGACGGCGTCGTCCATGATCGTCAGGTTGCGCAGGCCGAGGAAGTCCATCTTCAGCAGGCCGAGCGACTCGCAGCTCGGGTAGTCCCACTGTGTGATGGTCACGCCGTCGGTGTGCCGGACCCAGACGGGCACGTGCTCGGTGATGGTCTCACTGGACATGATCACGCCGGCGGCGTGCACACCCATCTGCCGGACCAGTCCCTCGACGCCCTTGGCGGTGTCGATGACCTTCTTGACGTCGGGCTCGTTCTCGTACATCCCGCGCACCTCGCCCGCCTCCGAGTAGCGGGGGTGCGAGGGGTCGGTGATGCCGTTGAGGTCGATGCCCTTGCCGAGGACGTCCGCGGGCATCGCCTTGGTGATGCGGTCGCCCATCGCGTACGGGTAACCCAGCACGCGCGCGGAGTCCTTGATGGCGTTCTTGGCCTTGATCTTGCCGTAGGTGCCGATCATGGCGACCTTGTCGGCGCCGTACTTCTCGGTCACGTACCGGATGACCTCGACGCGCCGGCGCTCGTCGAAGTCGATGTCGACGTCGGGCATGGAGACGCGCTCGGGGTTGAGGAAGCGCTCGAAGATCAGGCCGTGCGGGATCGGGTCGAGGTCGGTGATGCCCATGGCGTAGGCGACGATCGAACCGGCCGCGGAGCCCCGGCCCGGGCCCACCGCGATGCCGTTGTTCTTGGCCCACATGATGAAGTCGGCGACGACGAGGAAGTACCCCGGGAACCCCATCTGGATGATGACGTCCATCTCGTACTCGACCTGCTTCTGCCGGTCCTCGGGGACACCGCCGGGGAAGCGGCGCTCCATCCCGCGGCGGACCTCCTCCTTGAACCAGGTGACCTCGGTGTAGCCCTCCGGGATGTCGAACTTCGGCATGAGGTTCTTGGCCTCGAACATGCCGGTGGTGTCGACCATCTCGGCGACGAGGAGCGTGTTGGCGCAGCCCTCCTGCCAGGCGTCCGAGGAGTCGATGGCGTACATCTCGTCCGTGGACTTCAGGTAGTAGCCGGTGCCGTCGAACTTGAAGCGGTCCGGGTCGGAGAGGTTCTTGCCGGTCTGGATGCACAGCAGGGCGTCGTGCGCCCCCGCCTCGTGCGCGTACGTGTAGTGGGAGTCGTTGGTGACCAGCGGCGGGATGCCGAGCTTCTTCCCGATCTCCAGGAGGCCGTCGCGGACCCGGTGCTCGATGTCGATGCCGTGGTCCATCAGCTCCAGGAAGTAGCGGTCCTTGCCGAAGATGTCCTGGTAGTCGGCGGCGGCCTTGAGAGCCTCGTCGAAGTGTCCCAGGCGCAGCCTGGTCTGCACCTCGCCGGAGGGGCAGCCGGTGGAGGCGACGATCCCCTCGGACCACTGGGAGATGGTCTCCTTGTCCATCCGGGGCCACTTCTGCAGCCAGCCCTCGGCGTACGCGTCGGAGGAGAGCCGGAAGAGGTTGTGCAGGCCCGTGCTGTTCACCGCCCACATCGTCTTGTGGGTGTAACCGCCGGAACCGGAGACGTCGTCCCTCTTCTGGTGCGGCTGGCCCCACTGGATCTTGCGCTTGTTGCGCCGCGACTCGGGGGCGACATACGCCTCGATGCCGATGATCGGGGTGACTCCGGCCTTCTTCGCGGAGTGGAAGAAGTCGTACGCCCCGTGGAGGTTGCCGTGGTCGGACATGGCGATGTGCGTCATGCCCATCTCGTTGCAGGCGTTGAACATGTCCTTGAGCCGCGCGGCACCGTCCAGCAGTGAGTACTGGGTGTGGACGTGCAGGTGCGTGAAGGGCGGCTTTGACACGGTTCGGGCCTCCAAGGAGAACGGGCGTCGACAGACTTCCGACCGGCTGTGGACCGACTTCGGACAGTCTGGGGGACAGCGTCGAAGTCTATGCCTCGGGAATGACATTCGAGTGGATGCCGTGGCGCGAAGCGTCTCCTTGAGGGGTGGTGGCCGGGCGACGGGTGGGCACCCACGCGTACCTTCATGCGTTGGAGACGGCAGACGCCGTCGGACACATTCATGCACCAGGAGGCACCCAGCGATGTCGGTTCCCCAGCTCAACGGCGAGCAGCGCGGCGAGGAGATCCTCGCCGTCTTCGACACCGCCTTCGGCGAGCTCCTGGCCGCCGACCCGGCCGCGTTCCGCGTGAAGTTCCGGAAGATGGCGGCCTCGGCCTTCGCCTTCTACCGGGGCACGGCGGCCCTCTTCTACCACGACCTGGACGCGGAGAAGCGCGGCGGCCCGTACCTGGACGAGCGCACCTCGCGCGTGTGGATCCACGGCGACCTGCACGCGGAGAACTTCGGCACGTACATGGACTCGAACGGCCGGCTGATCTTCAACGTCAACGACTTCGACGAGGCCTACGTCGGCCCGTTCACCTGGGACCTGAAGCGTTTCTCCGCCTCCATCGCCCTGATCGGGTACGCGAAGGCGCTCAGCGACGAGCAGATCACCGAGCTGGTCGGGATCTACGCGGCCGCCTACCGCGAGCGCATCCACGCCCTGGCGACCGGCGCCAAGAGCGACGAGGTGCCGCCCTTCACGCTGGACACCGCGCAGGGCGCCCTGCTGGACGCGCTGCGCGACGCCCGCTCCCTCACCCGTTTCGCGCTGCTGGACTCGATGACCGAGATCCGGGACTTCGAGCGCCGCTTCGCCCCGGGCGGCGGCTCCATCGAGCTGGACGCGGCCACCCGCTACAAGGTCCTGGCGGCCTTCGACGGCTACCTGGAGACGCTGCCGGAGACCTCCCTGGCCCGCCCGGACTCCTACCGGGTGAAGGACGTCGTCGGGCGGCGCGGCATCGGTATCGGGTCGGCCGGGCTCCCGTCGTACAACATCCTCCTGGAGGGCCACAGCGACGCCCTGGAGAACGACGTCGTGATCTACATCAAGCAGGCCCAGACCCCGGCCGTGTCCCGGCACGTCACCGACCCGGCGATCCGGGACTACTTCCAGCACGAGGGCCACCGCACGGTGATCTCCCAGCGCGCCCTCCAGGCGCACGCCGACCCCTGGCTGGGCTGGACGGAGCTGGACGGGGCGGGCCAGCTGGTCGCCGAGGTGTCCCCGTACGCGGTCGACCTGGACTGGGGCGACATCGACGACCCGGAGGAGATCGCGGCAGTCGTCGCCGACCTGGGCCGGGCCACCGCCACCATGCACGCGGCGGCCGACGACACCTCCGGCGAGTCCCTGGTGCCGTTCTCCACCGAGCGGGCCATCGACGCGGCGATCGCGGCCGACGAGGACGGCTTCGCCGAGCTGCTGACCGACTTCGCGCACGGCTACGGCGCACGCGCGCGTGCCGACCACCAGATCTTCGTCGACCTGTTCCGCAACGGCCGGATCCCCGGCCTCTGACCGGTCGGCCGCCCACAGGGCCCCTTAGGGGTCTTTTACAGCAGGACGTGTCACACTCTCCACACCATGGGCATATCCGGGACGCAGCTCAGAGCCGTACGCGCGGCGCTGTTCACGGCACTGGTCGTGACACTCAGCACCGCGTCGCACGTGCTGCTGTCCAGGGTCCCGCTGCCGGCGAACACGGTGGCCGCGGTCGCGGTCGCCGTGTTCCTCCTCGCGTACGCCCTCGCGGGCCGCGAACGCGGCTTCGGCGGGATCGCCGCCCTGCTGGTACCGCTCGAGCTGGCCGCCGACACCGTGTTCACCACCGGCCAGCACGTCTGCTACGGCCCCGTGGGCGGCCCGGTCGCGGGGCCGCTGCGCTCGGTCGGCTGGGACGTGCTGTGCGGCGGCGGCCAGGTCGGCACGCCCCTGGCACGGGTCACCGGCACGGACACCGACCGGCTCGCCGCGCTGCTCGCCCACGCCGATCCGGCGACCGCCTGGCTGCTGCTCGCCGCGCACGTCGGCGTGGGCCTGCTGGCCGCCGCCTGGCTGCGCCGGGGCGAACGGGCACTGGCGCAGCTGGTGCGCGCGGCGGCGGCGACGACGTTCCGGCCGCTGCTGCTGGCGGTGGCCGCGGTGGCCGTCCGGCCGGCTTCGGCGGTGCGGCGCGCGCGGATCCCGCGCCCTCGCCCGGTGACGGCCCGGGACCTGATCCTCACGCACTCCCTGGGACGGCGCGGACCGCCGTACTCGCTCGCGTTCGCCTGAACCCCGGTCGAGTACCAGCAGACCCCCCACACGTATCCCGCGTACGACATGTGCGCGTCCCACACGGAGATCACCAACATGAGCAAGCGGAACAGTGCAGCAGCGAAGACGGCGGCCCGGGAGCGGCTGCGTCAGGAGCGTGAGCGTCAGGCCAAGCGGGACAAGGCCAAGCGGCAGGCCATCGTGGCCGGCTCGGTCGTGGCCGTGCTGGCGGCGGCCGGCGGCATAGGCTACGCCGTCGTCCAGGCCAACAAGCCCGCCTACTGGGAGGGCCTGAAGGACGCCAAGGTCGTCGCCCCGGCCAACACCACGGGCGCGAAGGGCACCACCGTCGTCATCGGCAAGAGCACCGCCAAGAAGACCCTGAAGGTCTACGAGGACCCGCGCTGCCCCGTCTGCGCCCAGTTCGAGCAGACCGTCGGCTCGACGGTGACCAAGGACATCGCCGACGGCAAGTTCCAGATCCAGTACATCGGCGGCACGTTCATCGACAACCATGACAACGGCCAGGGCTCCAAGAACGCGCTGAGCGCGATGGGCGCCGCGCTGAACGTCAGCACGGACGCGTTCCTCCAGTACAAGTCCGCCCTGTACTCGACGAAGTGGCACCCGGACGAGACGACCGACAAGTTCAAGGACGACGCCTACCTCATCAAGGTCGCCGACACGGTGCCCGCACTGAAGGACAACACCGCGTTCCAGAACGCGGTGAAGAAGGGCACCTACGACGCCTGGGCGGTGGCCATGTCGAAGACCTTCGACGACAACAAGGACGGTGTCACCGGCACCCCGAGCTTCGTGATGAACGGCAAGAAGCTCACCGTCGACGGCAAGCCCAACGGCAACCCGCCGATGTCGGTGGCGGATTTCAACCGCCTGGTGGACGCGGCCCTCAAGGCCTAGCCACCGCGTGAAGGGCGGGCGAACTTTCCGCGTTCGCCTGCCCTCTTCGCGTACTGGTCAGTAACCTGAACGGCCGTGACCAGTCGATACAGATCCCCCATAACGTCCGAGGGCGTCAACACCCTCTCCCCGAGCCGCCGTACGGTCGTCAAGGCCGCGGCGGCCACCGCTGTCCTGGCCGGCCCGCTCACCGCCGCCCTGCCCGCGCGGGCCGCCGCGGACGCGCCCGCCTTCCTGCACGGCGTCGCCTCCGGTGACCCGCTGCCCGACGGCATCCTGCTGTGGACCCGGGTGACGCCCAGCGCTGAGGCGGTACCCGGCTCCGGGCTCGGCCCGGACACCGAGGTGAGCTGGGTGGTGGCGAAGGACAAGACGTTCAGCACCGTCGTCGCCAAGGGGTCGACCACCGCGTCGGCCGCCTCCGACCACACGGTCAAGGCCGACATCCGCGGCCTGGAGCCCGCCACCGACTACTGGTTCCGCTTCTCGGCCGGCGGCACCGACTCCCCGGCGGCGCGCACCCGCACCGCACCGGCTGCGGACGCGAGCGTGGCCGGCCTGCGCTTCGGTGTGGTCTCCTGCGCCAACTGGGAGGGCGGTTACTTCTCCGCGTACCGCCACCTCGCGGCCCGTGGCGACCTGGACGCCTGGCTGCATCTCGGCGACTACATCTACGAGTACGGCACCGGTGAGTACGCCGCGCGCGGAACCGTCGTACGGCCGCACGCCCCCACCCACGAGATCCTCACGCTCGCCGACTACCGCACCCGGCACGGCAGGTACAAGACGGACCCGGACCTGCAGGCCCTGCACGCCAAGGCCCCGGTCATCGCGATCTGGGACGACCACGAGTTCGCCAACGACGCCTGGTCGGGCGGCGCCGAGAACCACACCGAGGGAGCCGAGGGGACCTGGGCGGCCCGTCAGGCGGCCGCCAGGCAGGCCTACTTCGAGTGGATGCCGGTGCGCCCGGCGATCGCCGGCACGACCTACCGCCGGCTGCGCTTCGGCAAGCTCGCCGACCTCTCGCTGCTGGACCTGAGGTCCTTCCGCTCCCAGCAGGTCAAGGTCGGCAACGGCTCCGTGGACGACCCGGACCGCACGATCACCGGTCGCGCGCAACTGGACTGGCTCAAGGCCGGGCTGAAGGCGTCCGACACCCGGTGGCGGCTCGTCGGCAACTCGGTGATGATCTCACCGTTCGCCATCGGCTCCCTCTCCGCCGACCTGTTCAAGCCGCTCGCCAAGCTGCTCGGGCTGCCGCAGGACGGCCTCGGCCTCAACACCGACCAGTGGGACGGCTACACCGACGACCGGCGCGAGCTGCTGGCCCACCTGCGCTCCAACGCCATCGGCAACACCGTCTTCCTGACCGGTGACATCCACATGGCGTGGGCCAACGACGTGCCGGTGGACGCCGGGACCTATCCGCTGTCCGCGTCGGCGGCCACCGAGTTCGTCGTCACCTCGGTCACCTCGGACAATCTCGACGACATCGTGAAGGTCCCCGAGGGCACCGTCTCCGCCGTCGCCGCGCCGGTCATCAGGGCCGCCAACCGGCACGTCCACTGGGTCGACACCGACCGCCACGGCTACGGCGTGCTGGACATCACCGCGGACCGCACCCAGATGGACTACTACGTGCTGTCCGACCGTACGGACGTGAACGCCACCGCCACCTGGGAGCGCTCGTACCGCACGCGCAGCGGCACACAGCGGGTCGAGCGGACCTACGACCCGGTGTAGCCGCCCGCTAGAGCGACTCGAGGAAACCGAGCGCCACCCGCCAGGTGGCCTCGGCGGCCTCCTCGTCGTAGTCCGGCAGGTCGGGGTCGGTGTAGAGGTGACCGGCCCCGGCGTACCGGTACACCTCGACGTCGGCACCGGCCCTGCCCATCTGCAGATACCAGGCGCTCAGCCAGTCGTCCGTCTCGAACGGGTCCGGCTCGGCCACGTGCAACTGCACCGGCAGCTCGTACACGGAGACGTTCGGCGCCAGGTCCGAGGTGCCGTGCAGGAGCAGCAGCCCGCGCGCCTTCTCGTCGCCGAGCGCGAGGGTCTGGGCGATGGAGGCGCCGAGCGAGAACCCCGCGTACACGAGCCCCCGGTCGGAGTACGGCGCGGCGGCCAGGACGGCCCGCTTGAGCAACTCGTCCTTGCCGACCTCGTCGTTGAAGGCCATGCCCTCCTCGACCGTGTCGAACGTACGCCCCTCGAAGAGGTCCGGCGTCCACACCTCGTGCCCGGCGGCACGCAGCCGGTCCGCGACCTGGCGCACCGCGGGCCTGAGGCCATAGGTCGAGTGAAAGAGCATGATGTTCATGAGGCCATGGTGCCAGCCGCGTACGACAGTGGCGTTCCGTAATCGGTCCGTGACCGCTTGGCGTCCTACCCAGGACGCGGTCGAAGTCACATGTTCATGTCCGCCGACGGCCGGTTACGTTCGGAGGCATGGAGAACGTACTCCGCCCCCTGATCGTGATCGGCAGCTCGCTGGTCCTGACCCTGGCCATCGGCTGGGCCACGGACCGGCTGCTGCGCAAGGCCGACGAACGAGACAGTGACACCCCGCTGTGGGGACTCCTGCGCCGCGGGCGCATCCCCTACCAGCTCGTGCTGTGCACGGCCCTGCTCAGAGGGTCGTACGACCAGGCACAACTGCTGCCGGCGCACCAGACCGCCATCGGCCGGGTGCTGACGCTGGTGCTGATCGGGTCCGCCGCCTGGCTGGTGATCCGGATCGCGGCGGCCATCGTCGAGACGTCCTACAGCCGGTACGCCCGCGCCCACCGGGATGTGGCCAGGGTGCGCCGGGTACGCACCCAGGTCGAGCTGATCATGCGGGTGGTCTCGGCGATCGTGATCGTGGTGGCCGCCGCCTCGATGCTGCTGACGTTCCCGGCGATGCGCGCGGCCGGAGCCTCCCTGCTGGCCTCCGCCGGCATCCTCGGCATCGTCGCCGGTGTCGCCGCCCAGTCCACGCTGAGCAACATGTTCGCCGGGCTGCAGATCGCCTTCGGCGACATGGTGCGGATCGGGGACACGGTGGTCGTGAACGGTGAGTGGGGCACGGTCGAGGAGATCACGCTGACCTTCCTGACGGTCAAGACCTGGGACGAGCGCCGGATCACCATGCCCGTGTCGTATTTCACGGCGAACCCGTTCGAGAACTGGTCGCGCGGCACCCCGCAGATGACCGGCATCGTCTACTGGCAGCTCGACCACAGCGCGCCCATCGAGGCGATGCGCGAGAAGCTGCGGGACATCCTCCGCAAGTGCGACGCCTGGGACGGCCGCGCCCACGGCCTGGTGGTCACCGACTCGACGCCCACCACGATCCAGGTCCGCGCCCTGATGACCGCCAAGGACGCCGACGACATCTGGACGGCGCGGGTCACGGTCCGCGAGGAGATGATCAGCTGGCTGCGCGAGGAGCATCCGTATGCCCTGCCCCGCGTCAACACGGCCGGTGCGGTGCCGCCGCCGGACAGCCCTCGTATCCCGTCCCAGGACGGCGCTCACCACCGCGCCTACGAGCAGCCGGGGACGCGCCGGGGCTGACGACCTCGCACGGCCCACCGCGGCCCCTGCCGGACACCGTCCGGCAGGGGCCGCCGTCATCGCAGGCTGCGCACGTCCAGATGCCGGAGCACCCGGTCCACGATCTCCGGATCCGCCCCGGGCTCGTTCCGCGCGGCCATCACCTCGTGCCGGGCGGCGCTCAGCATCTCCCCCTGTATGCGCCGCACCCGTTTCAGCCGGCGCACCCGCTTCTCGTGCGCCTCCCGCCGCTCGTCCTCCCCCACATCGGGGCTGATCCGCAGCCCGATGTCGAACGCACGCCGGGCCATCTGCTCGGACAGCTCCTCCGGCAGTTCCTCGACCGCCTCGATCTCCTTCAGCCGCCGCTTCGCCGCCTTCGCCGCCCGTACGGCCAGCTCCTTCTCGATCTCCTTCTCCCGCTCCGTGTCCGCCCGCACCCGCAGCCGCTTCACCAGCCACGGCAGGGTCAGTCCCTGCAGCACCAGCGTCGCCATGATCACCCCGAAGGCGATGAACACGATCTCGTCCCGGTCGGGGAAGGCCGACCCGTCGTCGGTCGTGAGCGGCACCGCCAGCGCCAGCGCCACCGACGCCACGCCCCGCATCCCGGCCCACCACATGACGACGGTCTCCCGCCAGCCCACCGGGATCTCCTCGTCGTAGTCCCGCCTGGCGTGCAGCCGTTTGGTCAGCCAGGTCGCCGGCAGCAGCCACAGCAGGCGTACGACGACCACCACGACCACGATCGCGGCCGCCCAGCCGAGCAGCTCCCCCCAGCGGCCGGACGCCGTCCTGATGGCGTTGTGCAGCTCCAGGCCGATCAGCCCGAACGCCACCCCGGTGACGAGCGTGTCGACGATGTCCCAGAAGGTGTGCCCGGCGAGACGGGTCATCACGTCGTCCGGGTCGGAGGCGTACTCGGCGAGGAAGAGTGCCGTGGTGAGCACCGCGAGCACCCCCGACCCGTGCAGTTCCTCCGCGAGCACGTACGAGGCGTACGGGACCAGCAGCGTCAGCCCGATCTGCAGGGTGGCGTCCCCCAAGATGTCCATCAGCCGGTTCGCGCCCCAGCCGAGCGCCAGCCCGACGGCGACCGCGACCACCGCGGACAGCACGAGGTCCAGTCCGGCCCGCCACGGCGAGAAGCTGCCGCTGACCACGGCGGCGATCGCCACGTGGTAGAGCACGATGGCCGTGACGTCGTTGAACAGGCCCTCGCCCTCCAGGATCGACACCAGGCGGCGCGGCAGCCCGAGCTGTCCCGCGACGGCGGTCGCGGCGACCGGGTCGGGCGGGGCGACCAGCGCGCCCAGCGCGACGGCGGCGGCGATCGGCAGTCCCGGCACGATCGCGGAGGCGACGGCCGCCACGCACACCGTGGTGACGAACACCAGGGCGACGGCGAGCAGGAAGATCGGCCGTATGTTGGCGGTGAACTGCCGCCAGGACGTTCGCCGCACCGCCGCGTACAGCAGCGGCGGCAGCAGCGCGGGCAGGATCAGGTCCGGTGGGATGTTCACGTTCGGCACGAAGTCCGACACCGCGAGCGCGATCCCGAGCAGCGTCATCAGCACCGGCGCCGGCAGGCCGAACCGGTCCCCCACCGGCACGCTCACCAGGGCCCCGAGCAACAGCACGAACAACAGGGCCAACTGGTCCACGGCCCACGCTCCGGGAGATCGACGTCAGACGGCTGGTCTCAAGCGTGCCATGTACCCGCCGCTCATCCGTAGGTCTCCTCACGGACCTGGTCGAGGGCGTTCTGCAGGTCATCCGGGTAGTCGCACTCGAACTCCACCCACTGGCCGTCCCCGGGGTGTTCGAAGCCGAGGCGTACCGCGTGCAGCCACTGGCGGGTCAGGTGGAGCCGTTTGGCGAGCGTGGGGTCGGCCCCGTAGGTCAGGTCGCCGACGCACGGGTGGCGGTGGGCGGCCATGTGGACGCGGATCTGGTGGGTGCGCCCGGTCTCCAGCTTCACGTCGAGCAGGGAGGCGGCGCGGAAGGCCTCGATGAGGTCGTAGTGGGTGACCGAGGGCTTGCCGTCCGCGGTGACGGCCCACTTGTAGTCGTGCTGGGGGTGCCGGCCGATGGGGGCGTCGATGGTGCCGCTGGTCGGGTCCGGGTGGCCCTGGACGAGCGTGTGGTAGCGCTTGTCGACCGTGCGCTCCTTGAACT
>NZ_JBSFIK010000003.1:210549-235563 GCF_053597535.1 Streptomyces sp. NPDC001348
ATGCCGGCCGATGGGGGCGTCGATGGTGCCGCTGGTCGGGTCCGGGTGGCCCTGGACGAGCGTGTGGTAGCGCTTGTCGACCGTGCGCTCCTTGAACTGGCGCTTGAGCGACGTGTACGCGTACTCGGACTTGGCGACCACCATCAGGCCGGACGTGCCCACGTCCAGGCGGTGCACGATGCCCTGGCGCTCCGCGGCGCCGGAGGTGGAGATCCGGTACCCGGCGGCGGCCAGTCCGCCGATGACGGTGGGCCCGGTCCACCCCGGCGACGGGTGCGCGGCCACGCCCACCGGCTTGACGATGACGACCACGTCGTCGTCGTCGTGCACGATCTCCATGCCCTCGACGGGCTCGGCCACCACCTGCACCGGCGCGGGCGCCTGCGGCATCTCGACCTCGAGCCAGGCGCCGCCGTGCACCCGCTCGGACTTGCCGACCACCGCGCCGTCGACCTGGACCTTGCCCGCGGCGGCCAGTTCCGCCGCCTTGGTACGGGAGAAGCCGAACATGCGGGAGATGGCGGCGTCGACGCGCTCGCCCTCCAGGCCGTCGGGTACGGGCAGGGTACGGATCTCGGGAAGCGTGCTCACCCGGACGAGTATGCCGGACGGTTCGGACGGGACCGGAACGAGCCTGTGGACGAGGACTCGGCCCAGGCTCGGGGCCCCGCCCTCAGTCCTTGTGGACCGTGCCGTCCGGGTCCAGGCCCCGGAAGGACAGCAGCACGATCAGGATGCCGCCGCAGACGATCGCCGAGTCGGCCAGGTTGAACACCGCGAAGCCCTTGGGCGCGATGAAGTCGATCACCTCGCCCTGGAAGATGCCGGGCGCGCGGAAGATCCGGTCCGTGAGGTTGCCGAGGGCGCCGCCCAGCAGCAGGCCCAGCGCGATCGCCCAGGGCAGGCTGTAGAGCTTGCGGGCCAGGCGGACGATCACCACGATCACGGCGGCCGCGATGACCGTGAAGATGACCGTGTAGGCCTGTCCGAAGCTGAAGGCCGCACCCGCGTTGCGGATGGCGGTGAACTCGAGCCAGTCGCCGAGCACCCGGACCGACGGGTGGTGCTCCAGCTTCGCGACCACGATCAGCTTGCTGACCAGGTCGAGGGCGTACGCGAAGGCGGCCACCGAGAACAGCACCGCGACCCGGCGCCGGCCCCGGGGCCGCTCGGCCGGGGCCGCCGCGGCCGCCGCGGTCCCGTCGTTCCCCGTTCCAGCAGGGGTGTCCGGCGTACCGATGATGTGCTCCGCCTCTGCCACGTGAGTCCCTCGACTTAGGTACCTGACTTCGGACGAGACTACGGCACGCCCCGGCGGGCCCCGGGAGCGGTCAGTACCGGCGCTCCTGCTTCTGCTTGCACTCCACGCACAGGGTCGCCCTCGGGAAGGCCTGCATACGGGCCTTGCCGATCGGGTTGCCGCAGTTCTCGCACAGACCGTACGTGCCCGCGTCGAGCCGTTCCAGGGCGTGTTCGGTCTGGATGAGCATCTCACGCGCGTTGGCTGCCAGCGCCATCTCGTGCTCCCGGGTGATGTTCTTGGTGCCGGTGTCGGCCTGGTCGTCGCCGGCACCGTCCCCGGAGTCCCGCATGAGCCCCACCAGGGACTGCTCCGAGGCGGTGATCTCGGCGCTGAGCCGTGCCTCCTCGGACTGCAGCTCGGCGCGTGCCTCCTCGACCTCCTCCGAGGTCCAGGGGTCCTCACCGGGGCGCACCGCGAGCTCGCCGGGCTTCACCGCGGCGAGGCGTGCCTTGGGGACGGCCGTCTTCGCCGCCGTGGCCGTGCCAGGAGTCTTCTTCGCAACCACCGTCGTGGCTCCCGTCTGCTTCGCGGCCTGCGCCGCGCCCGCCTTCTTGGCCGAACTTTTCCCGGCCACCGCCTCCTCGGTGCCCGCCTCACTTCCGGCGGCCCGCGCGGCCGCCTCGCCCCCGCCGCTCACTGCTCCGGCGCGGCCGCTCCCGGCGCCGGCTCCCTTGCCGCGCCGACTCTTGCCCGCGGTCCCCGTCACCGCCCTCTCCGCGACAGCCTTCCCCGCGCCGGCACCCTTGACCGCAGCCTTCCCGGCCCCGGTCTCCGCGGCCGTGGTCCCGCCGCCGCCCGCGCCCCCGGCCACCGCCTTGCCGCCGGCGGATCCCTCGGCCGGCGACTTCCTGGCCGCGGGCTTCCTGGTGGCGCCCTTCGTGCTCTGGGCCCCGGTCGTCGCCTTCGTGGCGGCGGTCTTCCCGGCGGACGCCTTCTCGGCGGTCGTCTTCTCGGCGGTCGTCTTCTCGGCCGCCGTCTTCTCGGCCGCCGTCTTCTCGGCGGGGGCCCTCTTGGCGGAGGTCTTCTCGGCCGGGGTCTTCGCACGCGCCGTCTTCGTGGCCGTCTTCGCCGTCTTCGTGGCCGCGGCCGCGGTCTCGCGCACCGCGGTCTTCCGCGCCCCGCCGGCCCCGCGCACGCCTTGCTCGGCGGCCCCTCCGGCGGAGCCCCTCGAGGTCTTCTTCGCCACCATGGACGCGACCCCTTCACATATTGTGATTTCGCTCGCGAATCGTGCTGGGACGATAAATCGACTCGAGTCCCGCGGCAACGGGGCACGCCGCCCGATCCGCCCGCCCCGCGACCCGCGCGCGGCAAGCATGCATGCGTTGTGCCCAGCTCCCCGCCGGGTAATCCGCCGAGCCGGACATCACAGGATCCGAACACGCGTACCTCGCCATTCAGGTCACATTCGGGACATACCACCCCTTCCCCATCGTCCTCCTCCCCGCACCCGAAATCGTTCTGCCGCTGTCGTCGCGGCGCCGTACACTGGGCGGAGCGAAAAGCGTGGATGGGGACGAGTAGCGGCGTACGCAGCCCAGAGCGACCCGGGGACGGTGGAAGCCCGGGGGCGAGCGCGACGTGAAGATCACCCCGGAGCCGCCGGAAGAAAGCCGCAGCACCACCGCGGCCAGTAGAACCGGCTTCGCGACCTCAATGAGGGGGCTCACCGGCGTGCACGGCGCACGGAGGGCCAAGGAGGGTGGTACCGCGGGAGCGCGCCGCACCGGCGCACGTGACACATACGGCTCTCGTCCCTCCGACGGAAGGCAGCACATCCGTTGGAGGAAGCTCGCTGATGACAGCGCCGACGTACCGCCAGGTACCCGCCCAGGTCGACCTGCCCGCACTCGAGCACGCGGTGCTCGACTTCTGGCGCGAGCAGAAGATCTTCGCCAAGAGCCTGGAGCAGTCCGAAGGCCGCCCGGAGTGGGTGTTCTACGAGGGCCCGCCCACCGCGAACGGCATGCCCGGCGCCCACCACATCGAGGCCCGCGTCTTCAAGGACGTCTTCCCGCGCTTCCGCACCATGCGCGGCTACCACGTGGCCCGCAAGGCCGGCTGGGACTGCCACGGCCTCCCGGTGGAGCTGGAGGTCGAGAAGGAGCTCGGCTTCTCCGGCAAGCAGGACATCGAGGCGTACGGCATCGCCGCGTTCAACGCCAAGTGCCGCGAGTCGGTGACCCGGCACACCGACGCCTTCTCCGAGCTGACGACCCGCATGGGGTACTGGACGGACCTGGAGGGCGCCTACCGCACCATGGACCCGGCGTACATCGAGTCGGTCTGGTGGTCGCTCAAGGAGATCTTCGGCAAGGGCCTGCTGGTCCAGGACCACCGCGTCGCCCCCTGGTGCCCCCGCTGCGGCACCGGCCTGTCCGACCACGAGCTCGCGCAGGGCTACGAGACGGTCGTCGACCCCTCCGTGTACGTCCGTTTCCCGCTCACCTCCGGCCCGCTCGCCGGCGAGGCCGCGCTCCTGGTGTGGACGACCACTCCGTGGACGCTGGTCTCCAACACCGCGGTCGCCGCGCACCCGGAGGTCAGGTACGTCGTCGTGACCGACGGCGAGGAGAAGCTCGTCGTCGCCGAGCCGCTCGTCGGCAAGGCGCTCGGCGAGGGCTGGGAGACCACCGGCCAGACCTTCACCGGCGCCGAGATGGAGCGCTGGACGTACCGGCGCCCGTTCGAGCTCGTGGAGTTCCCGGAGCCCGCCCACTACGTGGTGAACGCCGAGTACGTCACCACCGAGGACGGCACGGGCCTCGTCCACCAGTCCCCCGCGTTCGGTGAGGACGACCTCAAGGTCTGCCGCGCGTACGGCCTGCCGGTCGTGAACCCCGTCCGCCCTGACGGCACGTTCGAGGAGGACGTACCGCTGGTGGGCGGCGTCTTCTTCAAGAAGGCGGACGAAAAGCTCACCGAGGACCTCCAGGCGCGCGGTCTGCTCTTCAAGCACGTGGCGTACGAGCACAGCTACCCGCACTGCTGGCGCTGCCACACCGCCCTGCTGTACTACGCGCAGCCCTCCTGGTACATCCGCACCACGGCGATCAAGGACCGCCTGATCCAGGAGAACGAGAAGACCAACTGGCACCCGGAGACGGTCAAGCACGGCCGCTTCGGCGACTGGCTGAACAACAACATCGACTGGGCGCTCTCCCGCAACCGCTACTGGGGCACCCCGCTGCCGATCTGGCGCTGCGAGGAGAACCACCTCACCTGCGTCGGCTCCCGCGCGGAACTCACCGAGCTGACCGGCACCGACCAGTCGGAGCTGGACCCGCACCGCCCGTTCATCGACGAGGTCACCTTCGCCTGCCCGCACGAGGGCTGCGGGAGGACGGCCACGCGCGTGCCGGAGGTGATCGACGCCTGGTACGACTCCGGCTCCATGCCGTTCGCCCAGTGGGGCTACCCGTACCAGAACAAGGAGCTGTTCGAGAGCCGGTACCCGGCCCAGTTCATCTCCGAGGCCATCGACCAGACACGCGGGTGGTTCTACACCCTCATGGCCGTCGGCACCCTGGTCTTCGACAGGTCGTCGTACGAGAACGTCGTCTGCCTGGGCCACATCCTCGCCGAGGACGGCCGCAAAATGTCCAAGCACCTGGGCAACACCCTGCAGCCGATCCCGCTCATGGACCAGCACGGCGCCGACGCGGTGCGCTGGTTCATGGCGGCCGGCGGCTCGCCCTGGGCCGCCCGCCGGGTGGGCCACGGCACCATCCAGGAGGTCGTCCGCAAGACGCTCCTCACGTACTGGAACACGGTCGCCTTCCAGGCCCTGTACGCCCGTACGTCCGGCTGGGCGCCCAGCGGGGCCGACCCGGCCCCGGCCGACCGCCCGGTGCTGGACCGCTGGCTGCTGTCCGAACTGCACGCACTGACCGACCAGGTCACCCAGTCCCTGGAGGCCTACGACACCCAGCGCGCCGGCAAGCTGCTGTCGGCCTTCGTCGACGACCTCTCCAACTGGTACGTCCGCCGCTCCCGGCGCCGCTTCTGGCAGGGCGACAAGGCGGCGCTGCGCACCCTGCACGAGGTCGTGGAGACGGTCACCACGCTGATGGCCCCGCTGACCCCGTTCATCACCGAGCGGGTCTGGCAGGACCTGGTCGTGCCGGTCACCCCCGGCGCCCCGGAGTCCGTCCACCTGGCCTCCTGGCCCGAGGCGGACCTGTCGGCGATCGACCCGGAGCTGTCGAAGCAGATGGTCCTGGTCCGCCGCCTGGTGGAGCTGGGCCGCGCCACCCGCGCGGAGTCGGGCGTGAAGACGCGCCAGCCGCTCAAGCGGGCGCTGGTGGCCGTGGCGGGCTTCGACACCCTCGACACCGAGCTGCACGCGCAGATCACCGAGGAGCTGAACGTCGAGGCGCTGGCGTCGCTGAGCGAGGTCGGCGGCTCGCTGGTCGACACGACGGCCAAGGCCAACTTCCGTGCGCTGGGCAAGCGGTTCGGCAAGCGCGTCCAGGACGTGGCGAAGGCGATCGCCGCGGCCGACGCCGCCGCCCTGTCCCTGGGTCTGCGTGAGGGCACGGCGTCGGTGGAGGTCGAGGGGGAGACGGTCGCCCTCGCCCCCGACGAGGTCATCATCACCGAGACCCCGCGCGAGGGCTGGTCGGTGGCGTCCGACTCCGGTGCCACGGTCGCCCTCGACCTGGAGATCACCGAGGAGCTGCGCCAGGCGGGCCTGGCCCGCGACGCCATCCGGCTGATCCAGGAGGCCCGCAAGAACAGCGGGCTGGACGTGGCCGACCGCATCGCACTGCGCTGGACGTCCACGGACCCGGCGGTCATCGCCGCGCTCGCCGAGCACGCCGGACTCATCGCCGACGAGGTCCTCGCCACCGACTTCGCCCAGGGCGAGGCCGATGACAGCTACGGCGAACCCTTCACCGACGAAGGCCTGAGCCTGACGTTCCGCCTGCGCAAGGCGTAGCCGGCAGGCAAGCCGAAGGCCCGGCCCCCGGTGGGGCCGGGCCTTCGGTATGAAGAGCCCACCGGCGTCAACACGCGTAAAAGGGGCGGGGCCCCGGACCGAAGTCCGGGGCCCCGCCCGTGAACGCTGCCGACGCCTACGGCGTACTACTGACCGTGCCGGCCGTCAGTTGTCGTCCTCATCGATCAGGAACCCGCGCATCGGCGAGGGAGCCTGGCCCATCGGCGACGGCCCCTGCGGACGGACCGGCGCCATCGGCTGGGTCATCGCCGGGGTCATCTGCTGCTGGCCGCCGTAGGACGGGGCAGCGGGGCTCGGCGCACCGCCCATGGACTGGTTGCCGCCGTAGGACGGGGCGCTCGCGCCTGCCGGTGCCATGGAGGGCGCCGGGGACGGCGGGAGGGAGGCCGTGGCCGGGGTGCGCGGCGGGGCCAGGGAGTCGTCGGCCTGGGTCTCCAGCTGACGCAGCTGGGACTCGAGGTATGACTTCAGGCGCGTGCGGTACTCGCGCTCGAAGCCACGCAGGTCCTCGACCTTGCGCTCCAGCGTGGCGCGCGCGGACTCCAGGGAGCCCATGGCCACGCGGTGCTTCTCCTGCGCGTCCCGCTCGAGCGCGTCGGCCTTGGCGCGGGCGTCACGCTCGAGACCCTCGGCGCGGCTGCGGGCCTCGCCGACGATCTTGTTGGCCTCGGAGCGGGCCTCGGCGATCGCCTGGTCGGCGGTCTGCTGGGCCAGCGAGAGGACTCGGGCGGCGCTGTCGCCACCGGGGCCCTGACCGGGGCCGCCCATCGGACCGCCCATGGGGCCGCCCATCGGACCGCCCATCTGCTGCTGCATGGGGGGCTGACCACCCATCGGGCCCTGGCCCATCGGACCCTGACCCATCGGGCCGGGACCCTGCGGACCGCCCTGACCGCCGGGACCGGCGGGCAGCTGCGGGGCACCGCTCGGCAGCTGGGGCGGGCCACCCATGGGGCCACCCATCTGCTGCTGCGGCGGGCCCGATATCCCGGCGGGCACCGGAGCGCCGGGACCTCGCATGCCCTGCTGCGGCATGCCTCCCTGCTGCATACCGCCCTGCTGCGGCATGCCTCCCTGCTGCATACCGCCCTGCTGCATACCGCCCTGCTGCTGGTCCTGCTCGGGGGGCTTGCGCATGTTCTGCTGGTTCTGCGCGGCCGCGCGCGTGGCCGCGGCCAGCTTGGCCCGCAGGTCCTCGTTCTCGCGGAGCAGACGGGTCAGTTCGGCTTCGACCTCGTCGAGGAAGGCATCGACCTCGTCCTCGTCATAGCCTTCTCGGAGGCGGACGGTCGTGAACTGCTTGTTCCGCACGTCCTCGGGGGTCAACGGCATCTCTTCACCTCAACGTAGTCATCGGCAGTCGGCAAGACCTTTCGTCCACGTTCACCCCACCAGGTTTCCCACGATGTTGATGAGGACGTAGACGATGATCATCAGTACGAAGAAGGACAGGTCGAGCGCCACGCCCCCGAGACGCAGCGGCGGAATGAACCGCCGCAGAAGCTTCAACGGTGGATCGGTGACAGTGTAGGTGGCCTCCAGTACGACCACCATCGCCTTGCCGGGTTGCCACGAGCGGGCGAACTGGAAGACGTAGTCCATGACCAGCCGGAAGATGAGCACGATGAGGAACACCATCAGCGCGATGTAGATCACCTGCGCGAACACGCTCATGGCCTGTGCTTCCCTCTCCCCTGCTCCGTGCTTCGTTCCGCTGGTACTTCTCAGCTCTGGTTGAAGAACCCGCCCTCTGCGATGCGGGCCTTGTCCTCCGCCGTGACATCGACGTTAGCAGGAGACAACAGGAACACCTTCTGCGTCACCCGCTCGATGCTGCCGTGAAGACCAAACACCAAACCGGCCGCAAAGTCGACAAGTCGCTTCGCGTCTGTGTCATCCATCTCAGTCAGATTCATGATCACCGGGGTGCCCTCACGGAAGTGTTCCCCGATGGTACGGGCCTCGTTGTAGGTCCGGGGGTGAAGCGTGGTGATCCGGTAAGGCTCTCGTTCCGACACGACCTTGGGCATGATCACCGGTGCGTTCTTCTCCAGGGATTGACGTTCTTGTGTGATGGACGCCACGGGCGCGATCCGCGCCGGGCGGCTCGATTCCGCGGGGAGCGAAGCGGCATGGGAAACCGGGTCGCGCTGCGCGGGAGGCTGCACGACTCGCACCGATTCGTCCCTTTGGGACTGATGCGACTGGTGCGACGGCTCGTGCCGTCGGTGGTCCCGCTCCGGCTCCGGGTCCAGTTCGGGCTCGAAGTCGTCGTCGGGGTCGAAACCGCGGCCGTCGTACCCATCGTCCTCCACGAGGCCGAGGTAGACCGCCATCTTGCGCATCGCGCCGGCCATGCTCTGAGTCCTCCGCTCTGTGGTGGATCGGCTGACGACTGCCAAGTGCCTGCGATCCACGAGGTCGTTCTGCCCGCCTTCCGGCGACATTGACCATATTTTCTGCTGTGGTCCGACTTCTTGGCGACGTTACCCGAGCCTGGGGCGGACTCCGAGTACCGCGGTGCCGATGCGCACATGTGTCGCTCCGGCCGCCACGGCGTCCTCGAGGTCCGCACTCATCCCTGCGGACACCATGTTCGCAGCAGGATGGGCTCGGCGCAGGTCGGTCGACAAATCCATCAACCGCTCGAAAGCGGCCCGTTGGCGCCCGGCGTACTCCCCGGTGAGCGGCGCTACGGTCATGAGCCCGTCGAGCCGCAGCCCCGGGGCGCCGGCGACCAGGCCGGCCAACTCCTCGATGCCGCCGGGCGCCACGCCGCCGCGTTCACCCCGCCCGCCCTCCCCCGCGTCGAGCGCGACCTGGATCAGGCAGCCCACCTCGCGCCCGGCCCGGACGGCCTCCCTCGACAGGGCCGTGACGAGCTTGGGACGGTCCACGGACTGAACGACATCGGCGTAACCGACCACGGAGCGCACCTTGTTGGTCTGCAACTGGCCGACAAAATGCCAGGAAAGGGGCAGATCCGAGCAAGCGGCGGCCTTGGGGGCCGCGTCCTGGTCGCGGTTCTCGGCGACGTGGCGCACACCGAGCCCCGAGAGGATCCGCACATCGCTCGCCGGATAGGTCTTGGTGACCACGATCAGGGTCACCTCCTCCCGCTCCCGCCCGGCGGCCGAGCAGGCCGCGGCGATGCGCTCCTCCACCTTCGCCAGGTTTCCGGCGATTTCATCCTTACGGTCCGGCATGCCGCATCAGTCCAGCCACACATAGCCCGCGAGCCGCCCGGTGGCGCGGTCGCGGCGGTACGAGAAGTGATCGCCCGATTCCAGCGTGCACACCGGCGACTGCTCCCGGTCGCACACCCCGAGGCGCTCGAGCTGCGCGTGCACTCCGGCGCTCACGTCGACCGCCGGGGTGCCCCAACTCGTCTCCGCGTGCGCCGCCGGCTCGACCGCGGCCACCTCGGCGCGCATCGCCTCCGGCACCTCGTAGCACCGGCCGCAGACCGCCGGTCCGGTGCGGGCGACGATCCGGCCCGGGTCGGCACCGAGTTCGACCATGGCCCGTACGGCGGCGGGAACCACCCCGGCGACCATGCCGGGGCGCCCGGCGTGGGCGGCGGCGGCGATCCGGGCGACCGGGTCGGCGAGCAGCACCGGCGTGCAGTCGGCGGTGAGCACCGCGAGGGCGAGTCCGGGCCGGGCCGTGACGATCGCGTCGACCTCCGGCACCGGCCCCTCGCTCCAGGGCGCCTCGACCACGGCCACGTCCGCCCCGTGCACCTGGTTCATCCAGACCACGTGCGCCGGGTCGAGCCCGAGGGACTTCGCTGCCAGCTCGCGGTTGGTCCGTACGGCGTCGGAGTCGTCGCCGACCGCGCCGCCCAGGTTGAGCTCCTCGTACGGAACGGCGCTCACCCCGCCCCACCGGTCGGTGAAGGCGAAGTGCGCGCCGCTGACGATCTCGTGCTGTCCTATCACGGCAGGAGCATCACTTGAGGAAGTCCGGTACGTCCAGCTCCTCGGCGGCGCTGTCCGAGTAGGTCCGCGGGGCCGGCGGGACCGGCGGGGCGACCGGGATCTCGGCCACCGGCTCGGGGGCGGCCACGGGCTCCGGCTCCTCCTTGGGCGTGACGCTGCCGAGCGAGCCGAAGGACGGGCGGCTCTCGGGCTGCCGCACCGGAGCCGGCTCGTCGCGCCGCGCGGAGGACGACGACGACGTCGAGCCGATCACGTTGTCCCGGCGGGCCGGGGGCTGGCCCCCGTCGAAGCCGGCCGCGATCACCGTGACCCGGACCTCGTCGCCGAGGGCGTCGTCGATCACGGCGCCGAAGATGATGTTGGCCTCGGGGTGGGCGGCCTCGCTGACCAGCTGGGCGGCCTCGTTGATCTCGAACAGGCCGAGGTCGGAGCCGCCGGAGATGGAGAGCAGGACACCCCGGGCGCCGTCGATGGAGGCCTCGAGCAGCGGCGAGGAGATCGCCATCTCGGCGGCGGCCACCGCACGGTCGTCGCCGCGGGCCGAGCCGATGCCCATGAGGGCCGAACCCGCCTCGGACATGACCGACTTGACGTCGGCGAAGTCGAGGTTGATCAGGCCGGGGGTGGTGATGAGGTCGGTGATGCCCTGCACACCGGACAGCAGCACCTGGTCCGCGGACTTGAACGCGTCGAGCACGCTGACCTGGCGGTCCGAGATGGACAGCAGCCGGTCGTTGGGGATGACGATGAGGGTGTCGACCTCTTCGCGGAGTTCGGCGATGCCGTCCTCGGCCTGGTTGGCGCGGCGCCGTCCCTCGAAGGTGAAGGGACGGGTGACCACACCGATGGTGAGGGCACCCAGGGAGCGCGCGATGTTGGCCACGACGGGTGCGCCGCCGGTGCCGGTGCCGCCGCCTTCACCGGCCGTCACGAAGACCATGTCGGCCCCCTTGAGGACCTCCTCGATCTCCTCGCGGTGATCCTCGGCGGCCTTGCGGCCGACGGCCGGGTTGGCTCCGGCGCCGAGTCCGCGGGTGAGTTCGCGGCCGACGTCGAGCTTGACGTCGGCGTCGCTCATCAACAGCGCCTGTGCGTCGGTGTTGATGGCGATGAACTCGACGCCCTTGAGACCGACCTCGATCATCCGGTTGATGGCATTGACACCACCGCCGCCGACACCGATGACTTTGATGACTGCGAGGTAGTTCTGCGGTGCTGCCACGTCGAAGGCCTCTCGCCTCGAGTTACGTGTCGCCGGGCCGTCGAAGCAGTGCGCTTCGAGATCCGACGACGGATGCCGAATGGGACGGTCCTGAACGCCGACCCGAACCCTAACCCTGAAGTTTAGGGTTACCAGTGTGTCTGTTCCTTGAAGTCTTCTGAACAGGACACTAAGTCGACAAGTGGCGCACGTTCAACGAACACGCCGAACCTCCCGTTTTTCTTTTCACCCTATGTGATCAGGCATAGCAGTGCCCAACCAGGGTGCTGGCCTGCGCGGATGTGCGTCAACTCGCCGATGACGCGGGGGCGGTGGGGACACTGACGTCGAAGTGCCCTGCACGGGGAGCGGCTTTCATGAGAGCGTTGAGCGTACGGGCCTTGGCACGGCCGTTCTCGCCGCTGCCCCACTCGACGGTGCGCCCGCCGCTCAGCTCCAGCGAGATGTCGTCGTAGGAACGCACCTTGACGGCCCGTGTCTCCCGCGCAACGTTGGCCGGAATGTCACCCGCCACGTCCACCGCCTCCCGCACCAGACGGTCCTCGCCGAAGCGGCGCAGGCTCGCGGTGGCCGAACCGGACCGGGGCGGGTCCAGTTCCAGAGCGGGAACACCTTTCGGCGCCTGCGAAACGGTGGCGAAGCGGACACCTTCCTTGTCCACTTCGACGAACCGCCCACCCTTCCCGATGAGGAGCACCGGGACACGCTCGGTTACTTTCAGCCCGATTCCGTGCGGCCAGGAACGGACGACCTCGACCTCGTCGATCCGGGGCAGCTTCCGGCGCAGCCGTGCGGCGATGGCGTCGGTGTCGACGGAGATCAGCGGCTTGCCGACCGGCACCCGGGCGGCCTCCTGGACCTGTGCGGGCGTCAGAACCACGGTTCCCTGGACCGAGACGTGGTCCACCCGCAGCCACTTGGAGCCGTACAGCGCCCAGACCACTCCGGCGACGAGAAGCACGAACGCGGCAGCCAGTACGACAATCCCACGAAGGCGGGGCAGGTGGAACTTCCCCAACCGCCTTCCGGGCGGGGGGCCGGACGACTCCTGCTGGCGATCACCGCGCTCTGCGGTCGTCGGTCCGGCCACACTCACTGCCCTCCGTGCATATCGTCCTATCGGCGCGAGGCGATCGCCTCGTACACCATGCCGACGAGCAGGTCGTCGGCGTCCCGGCGGCCGAACTCGCTGGCGGCGCGGGACATCTCGTACAGCCGGTGCGGGTCGGCGAGCACGGGCAGGACGTTCTGCTGCACCCACTCGGGCGTGAGTTCCGCGTCGTCGACCAGGAGGCCACCGCCGGCCTTGACCACCGGCTGGGCGTTCAGCCGCTGTTCGCCGTTGCCGATGGGCAGCGGAACGTAGGCGGCCGGGAGCCCGACGGCGGAGAGTTCGGCGACGGTCATCGCACCCGCACGGCAGAGCATCATGTCGGCCGCGGCGTACGCGAGGTCCATCCGGTCCAGGTAACTTACCGGGATGTAGGGCGGCATTCCCGGCATCTGGTGCACCTGCGGCAGTTCGTTCTTCGGCCCCACCGCGTGCAGGATCTGGATGCCGGCCTGCTGCAGCCAGGGGGCGACCTGCTGGACCACCTCGTTGAGACGGCGTGCGCCCTGCGAGCCGCCGGTGACGAGCAGCGTCGGCAGGTTCGGGTCGAGCCCGAACATCGCGCGCGCCTCGGGGCGGGCGGCGGCGCGGTCCAGGGTGGCGATGGAGCGGCGCAGCGGGATGCCGATGTAGCGGGCGTCGCGCAGCTTGCTGTCGGGCGTGGAGACGGCGACCCGGGCGGCGTAGCGGGAGCCGATCTTGTTGGCCAGGCCGGGGCGGGCGTTCGCCTCGTGGATCACGATGGGCACGCCGAGACGCTTGGCGGCGAGGTAGCCGGGCAGGGCGACGTAGCCGCCGAAGCCGACCACCGCGTCCGCCTTGGTGCGCTCCAGGACCTGTTCGGCGGCCTTGATCGTGCCGCGCAGCCGCCCCGGGACGGTGATCAGCTCGGGGGTGGGCTTACGGGGCAGCGGCACCGCCGGGATCAGCGCGAGTTCGTAGCCGCGCTCCGGGACGAGCCGGGTCTCCAGGCCGCGCTCCGTGCCAAGGGCCGTGATCCCCACGGTCGGGTCCTGCCTGCGCAGGGCGTCCGCGAGGGCGAGCGCGGGCTCGATGTGGCCGGCGGTCCCCCCACCGGCGAGTACGACATGCACCGAAATTCACCGCTCTCCGGACGAGCGCGCCGCCGAGGCACGCCGTCGCATCGTGTTCCATCTCCGGGGTCCCCGAGGACCCCCGGCCCCCCGCTTTCTACCAAAGCGGGGTTGCCGCATCGCAAGCGCCGCCCGCGCAGCGGGCTCGTCGCGCGCGAAGGCGATCAGCAGCCCGATGGCGAACATGGTCGGCAGCAGGGCCGACCCTCCGTAGGAGAACAGCGGGAGGGGGACGCCGGCGATCGGCAGCAGGCCGAGCACCGCACCGATGTTGATCACTGCCTGGGCGGTGATCCAGGTGGTCACGCCTCCCGCGGCGTACCTCACGAAGGGGTCCTCCGTGCGTCCGGCCACGCGGATACCCGCATAGCCTAGAGCCGCGAAGAGGGCGAGCACCGACAGCGTCCCCGCCAGGCCCAGTTCCTCACCGGTGACGGCGAAGATGAAGTCGGTGTGGGCTTCGGGGAGTTGACCCCATTTTTCCACACTCGCGCCCAGCCCGGAGCCGAAGAGCCCGCCGGAGGCCAGGGCGTAGATCCCGTGCACGGCCTGCCAGCAGTCGGCCACCCCCGAGCGGGGTTCGGTGGCGCCGATGCAGGCCAGGCGGGCCATACGGTTGGGGCTGGTCTTGATCAGGAGCACACCGATCGCGCCGGCGACCGACAGCACACCGACGAACAGCCGGGTCGGCGCCCCCGCCAGCCACAGCAGCCCGAAGAGGATCGCGGTGAGGATGATCGCGGTGCCCATGTCACCGCCGAGCATGATCAGCCCGAGCAGCAGGAAGGAGACCGGCACCAGCGGCACCAGCATGTGCTTCCACTGGGTCAGCAGTTTCCGGTCGTGCTTGCGCGCGATCAGGTCGGCGCCCCAGAGCACCAGCGCCAGCTTGCCGAACTCGCTGGGCTGGATCTGGAAGGAGCCGCCGAGAGAGATCCAGTTCTGGTTGCCGTTGACCGCCATCCCTATCCCGGGCACCTGCACCAGGGCCATCAGGAAGACGGCGCCGGCGAGGATCGGGTACGCCAGCGCCCGGTGCAGCTTCACCGGCATCCGGGAGGCGGCGAACATCAGCACGCCGCCGATGGCCGCGGCGAGGAACTGCTTGCGGAAGAAGTACGACCCCGGCAGCGACAGCTGCAGCGCGGTGATCTGCGAGGCCGAGTAGACCATCACCAGGCCGAGCACGGTGATCAGCACACTGCCGCCGAGGATCAGGTAGTAGGCGGTCAGCGGCCGGTCCCAGGCCTTCCGCGCGCGCGTGACGAACCGCCGTACGGGATTGTCGCGGGGCGGCCGGGGGGCCGCGGGCCGCCGCACGGCCCGCTGGACCGGAGGCCGGCCCGTACGGCTACCGGACATCACCGGATCCTCCCGACCTTCAGCCACATCCGAGTCACGCGTCCCTCCAAGGGTCCCTAAGCACCCGCGGGAGACGGGGCCCGTCGTCAGGCGCCCGCGCCGAGTTCGCGAACCGCCTCCGCGAACGCGTCACCGCGCTGGTTGTAGTTGGTGAACATGTCCATGGAGGCGCAGGCCGGCGCGAGCAGCACCGTGTCGCCGGCGACCGCCAGCCGCTTGGCTTCCGTCACCGCCTGGAGCATCGCCCCAGTGTCGGTCCGTTCGAGGTCGACGACGGGTACTTCCGGCGCGTGTCGCGCCAGGGCGTCGCGGATCAGGGCACGGTCGGCTCCGATGAGGACCGCGGCGCGGAGCCGCTTCGCCGACTTGGCGACCAGTTCGTCGAAGGTGGCGCCCTTCGCCAGGCCGCCCGCGATCCACACGATCGACTCGTACGCCGCCAACGAGGCCTCCGCGGCGTGGGTGTTGGTGGCCTTCGAGTCGTCGACGTACGTCACGCCCTCCAGCTCCGCCACCTTCGCGATGCGGTGCGCGTCCGGGGTGAAGGCCCGCAGGCCGTCCCGTACGGCCTGCGGAGGCACCCCGAAGGCGCGCGCGAGGGCCGCGGCGGCAAGGGCGTTGGCGATGTTGTGCGGGGCCGGCGGGTCGATGTCGGAGACCTCGGCGAGCTCCTGGGCGTTCTTCTGCCGGTTCTCGACGAAGGCACGGTCGACCAGGATGCCGTCCACCACACCGAGTTGGGAGGGCCCGGGGGTGCCGAGGGTGAAGCCGATGGCCCGGCAGCCCTCCTCCACGTCCGCCTCGCGCACCAGGTCCTCGGTGCGCTTGTCGGCGACGTTGTAGACGCAGGCGACCCGGTTGCCCTCGTAGATGCGGCCCTTGTCGGCGGCGTAGGCCTCCATGGAGCCGTGCCAGTCGAGGTGGTCGGGGGCGAGGTTGAGCACCGCGGCGGAATGCGCGCGCAGGGAGGGCGCCCAGTGCAGCTGGTAGCTGGACAGCTCCACGGCGAGGACGTCGTACTCCTGGTCCCCGAGCACGGCGTCCAGCAGCGAGACGCCGATGTTGCCGACGGCCGCGGTGCGCAGTCCCGCCGCCTCGAGGATGGAGGCGAGCATCTGGACGGTGGTGGTCTTGCCGTTGGTGCCCGTGACGGCCAGCCAGGGCGCTGCGCCGGGGCCGCGCAGCCGCCAGGCGAGTTCGACGTCGCCCCAGACCGGGACGCCCGCCTCGGCGGCCGCCGTGAACAGCGGCTTGTCCGGCTTCCAGCCGGGTGCGGTGACGATGAGTTCGGTGCCCTCCGGCAGGGAGTCGCCGTCGCCGAGACGCACGGTGACGCCGAGTGCCTCCAGTTGGGCCGCCTGGGTCCGCGCGCGGTCGTCGTCGCCGTCGTTGACGACGGTGACCCGCGCGCCGAGGCCGTGCAGCACCTTGGCCGCCGGGACGCCGGAGACACCGAGCCCGGCGACGGTGACGTGCTTGCCCTGGAACTCCGAAGATCCTTCAGGCACCGAGGAGGTCACTTGTCTGCTGCCCATCCCGCGTAGAAGAGGCCAAGTCCGACAATCACACAGATGCCCTGGATGATCCAGAAGCGGACCACCACCAGGACTTCGGACCAGCCCTTGAGTTCGAAGTGGTGCTGGAGCGGCGCCATCCGGAAGACGCGCTTGCCGGTGAGCCGGAAGGAGCCGACCTGGATGACGACCGACATGGTGATGAGGACGAACAGCCCGCCCATGATGGCCACCAGCAGCTCCGTACGGGAGAGGATGGCCAGACCCGTGAGGACGCCGCCCAGGGCGAGCGAACCGGTGTCACCCATGAAGATCTTGGCGGGCGAGGTGTTCCACCACAGGAAGCCGAGGCAGGCGCCCATCAGCGCGGAGGCGACGACGGCCAGGTCGAGCGGGTCGCGCACCTCGTAGCAGGCGTGCGGGTTGGTCAGCGTCTGCGCGTTGGCGCAGGACTCCTGGAACTGCCAGACGCCGATGAACGTGTAGGCACCGAAGACGAGCACGGAGGCACCGGTGGCCAGACCGTCCAGGCCGTCCGTCAGGTTCACGCCGTTCGACATCGCGAGGATCATGAACAGCGCCCAGACCACGAACAGCACCGGACCGATCGACCAGCCGAAGTCCGTGATGAACGACAGCTTCGTGGACGCCGGGGTGTTGCCGCGCGAGTCGGAGAACATCAGCGACAGCACCGCGAAGGCGATGCCGACGATCAGCTGGCCCGCCATCTTCGCCTTGGCCCGCAGACCCAGCGAACGCCGCTTGACGATCTTGATGTAGTCGTCCAGGAAGCCGACCAGGCCCATGCCCGCCATCAGACCGAGGACCAGCAGCCCGGAGTACGTCACCGGCTTGCCGCTGATCACCTTGCTGAGGAAGTAGGCGGCGATGGTGGCCAGGATGAACGCGATACCGCCCATGGTCGGCGTACCGCGCTTGCTGGCGTGCTCACGCGGCCCGTCGTCACGGATGTACTGGCCGTACCCCTTGCGTGCGAGGAGCTTGATCAGCAGCGGGGTGCCGACCAGCGTCAGGAACAGACCAATGACTCCCGAGAACAGGATCTGGTTCATCATCGGGCGGCAACCTCACCCTCGGCACCGCTCTCGACGAGCGCCTGGGCAACGCTCTCCAGCCCCACCGAACGGGACGCCTTCACGAGCACCACGTCCCCCGGGCGCAACTCGCTGCGCAACAGGTCGACCGCCGCCTGTGCGTCGGACACGTGCACCGACTCCTCACCCCACGAACCCTCGTTATATGCGCCCAGTTGCAGCCAGGAGGCTTCGATCCCCCCGACCGCGACGAGCTTGCTGACGTTGAGCCGGACGGCCAGCCGCCCGACCGCGTCGTGCTCGGCGAGCGCCTCGTCCCCGAGCTCGGCCATCTTGCCGAGCACCGCCCAGGTCCGCCGCCCCTGGCCCATGGCCGCGAGCGCGCGAAGAGCGGCCCGCATGGACTCGGGGTTGGCGTTGTAGGCGTCGTTGACGATGGTCACGCCGTCCGGGCGCTCGGTGACCTCCATGCGCCAGCGGGAGAGGGAGCCCGCCTCGGAGAGCGCGGTGGCGATCTCTTCCGCGGACATGCCCAGCTCATGGGCGACGGCGGCCGCGGCGAGCGCGTTCGACACGTGGTGCTCACCGTACAGGCGCATGGTCACATCGCTTGCACCGGAGGGTGTGTGAAGCCTGAACGAGGGCTGTCCGCTGTCCGTGAGTCGCACGTTCTCGGCGCGTACGTCCGCTTCGGCCGACTCTCCGAAAAGGATCACCTTCGCCTGGGTACGGGAGGCCATGGCCCGGACCAGGGGGTCGTCGGCGTTGAGGATCGCGGCCCCGCCGTCCCGGGCCGGGGGCAGGGCCTCCACGAGTTCGCCCTTCGCCTGCGCGATCTGCTCGCGGCCGCCGAACTCGCCGATGTGGGCGGAACCGACGTTGAGCACGAGCCCCACCTTCGGCGGGGTCAGCTCGGTGAGGTAGCGGATGTGGCCGATGCCGCGGGCGCCCATCTCCAGCACCAGGAACCGCGTCTCCTCGGTGGCGGACAGAGCGGTCAGCGGCAGCCCGATCTCGTTGTTCAGCGAACCGGGCGTGAACACGGTCGGCGCCTTGCGCCCGAGCACCTGGGCGATGAGGTCCTTGGTGCTGGTCTTGCCCGCGGAGCCGGTGAGCGCGACGAGGGTCGCACCGAGCCGGCGTACGACGTGCCGGGCGAGGGCGCCGAGGGCGCTCTGGACGTCCTCGACGACGATCGCGGGCACGCCGACGGGACGCGACGCCAGCACGGCGACCGCGCCGGCCGCCACGACCTGCGCGGCGAAGTCGTGACCGTCGACGCGCTCGCCGACGAAGGCGACGAACAGGCTGCCCGGAACCGCCTCCCGGGAGTCCCGGACCACGGGCCCGGTGACCTGGACGGACGGATCCGGTATGTCGTGCGTCTGCCCGCCGACGACTGCTGCGATCTCGGCGAGGGAGAGGGCGATCACAAGTTCATCCCTGGGTCTTCTGGATAGCTTCGCGGAGCACCTGGCGGTCGTCGAACGGACGGATCACACCGGCGATGTCCTGGCCCTGCTCATGGCCCTTGCCCGCGACCAGCACGGTGTCCCCGGGGTGCGCCCGGCCGACCGCGGCGGCGATCGCGGCGGCCCGCTCCTCGAAGAGGAGCACCTCGCCGCGCTGGTGCGCGGGCACGGACGCCGCGCCCTGGAGCATGGTGGCCAGGATCGCCAGGGGGTCCTCGGAGCGGGGGTTGTCGGAGGTCAGTACGGCCGTGTCGGCGAGCCGGGCGACGGCGGCGCCCATCGGTGCCCGCTTGGTGGTGTCGCGGTCACCGCCGCAGCCGAGGACGACGTGCAGACGGCCCTTGGTGACCTTGCGCAGGGCCTTCAGCACCGACTCGACGGCGTCGGTCTTGTGGGCGTAGTCGACGACCGCGAGGTAGGGCTGTCCGGCGTCCACCCGCTCCAGACGGCCCGGTACACCCGGTACCGCGGCGACGCCGTCGGCCGCGGCCTGCGGGTCGAGACCGGCGGCGGCCAGGGCGACGATGGCGGCGAGGGTGTTCGCCACGTTGAAGGGGCCCGGCAGCGGCGACTTGGCGGCGATCCGCTCGCCCCGCGGACCGAGCACGGTGAACGTCGAGTCCAGCGGGCCGACGTGGACGTCCTCGGCACGCCAGTCGGCGTCGGGGTGCCCCTCGGCGGAGAAGGTGACCACCGGGACGGTGGCCTCCCGGGCGAGCCGGCGGCCGTACTCGTCGTCGGTGTTGACCACGCCGAGTCTGCTGCGTCGCGGCGTGAAGAGCTGGGCCTTCGCCTGGAAGTAGTCCTCCATGCCGGAGTGGAACTCCATGTGCTCCGGGCTGAGGTTGGTGAAGACGGCGATGTCGAACACGCAGCCGTCCACCCGGCCGAGCACCAGTGCGTGGCTGGACACCTCCATGGCGACGGCCTCGACCCCGCGCTCACGCATGACGGCGAACAGTGCCTGCAGGTCGGTCGCTTCGGGCGTGGTGCGCTCGGACTTGATGCGTTCGTCGCCGATCCGCATCTCGACCGTGCCGATCAGGCCGGTGGACCTGGCCGTCTTCAGACCGCCCTCGACGAGGTAGGCGGTGGTGGTCTTGCCGGAGGTGCCGGTGATGCCGATCTGGAGGAGGTCGCGGCCGGGGTGGCCGTAGATGGTGGCCGCCAGCTCCCCCATGCACCCGCGGGGGTCGTCCACGACGAGGACCGGCAGACCGGTCGCGGCGGCGCGCTCGGCGCCGGCCGGGTCGGTCAGCACGGCGGCGGCGCCGAGGCCGGCGGCCTGGGTGACGAAGTCGGCGCCGTGCACCCGCTCACCGGGGCGGGCGGCGTACAGGTCGCCGGGGCGGACGGCGCGCGAGTCATGGGTGATGCCGGTGACCCGCGCGTCGCCCTCCGGTCGTTCGACACCCAGCTGATCGGCGAGTTCCGCGAGGGGTGTGGCGGAGACCCGCGCCGGTCGCGGCGGTCCCGGATATGTCACGGAAGCGCCCTTCTGGGTGGTTTGGGACTGATCAGCGTGTGGCACGGCGGTGAGCGTACCGGGCGCACCCGCCCGGGAGCGAAGCGAGGGGCCGGAGGTATCGGGGTTCCCGGGGTCGGGAGTGATCGTTGTCACGGGGATCGTTCCTGGTCAGGGCTTGAAGTCGACGGGCAGGTTCGCGGGCTTGGCACCGGTCGGCGGCACCTGGAGGGTCTTCAGCGCGAACTCCATGACCTGCTTGTAGATCGGACCGCAGATCTGACCGCCGAAGTAGCTGCCCTTCGTGGCGTTCTGGATCGCGCAGTAGACCGTGATGCGCGGGTTGTCCGCGGGTGCGAACCCGGCGAACGACGAGGTGTAGCCGCGGTACTTGCCGGTGGCCGGATCCACACGGTTGGCCGTGCCGGTCTTGCCGGCCACCCGGTACCCCGGGATGCGGGCCTTGATGCCGGTGCCCTGCTCGTCGTCCACGACCGACTCCAGCATCCGGGAGAGGGTCTTGGCCGTCTTCTCGCTGACCACCCGGGTCTTCTTGGGCTTCGGCGCGGGGGCGAAGCGGCCGTCGGCGCCCTTCTCGCCCCGCACCAGGGTCGGCTGGACCCGGACGCCGCCGTTGGCGATGGTCGAGTACACGGAGGCGGCCTGCATGGCGCTGAGGGAGAAGCCCTGGCCGAAAGGGATCGTGTACTGCTGCGACGTCGACCACTTGCCGGCGGGTGCGAGGATGCCGCTGGTCTCGCCGGGGAAGCCGAGCCCGGTCGGACTGCCGATGCCGAACCTGCGCAGGTAGGAGTAGAGGACCTTGTTGGCCTGCGGCTGGGTCCTGCCGAGCTGGCCGGTGGCCAGGATGGTGCCGATGTTGCTGGACTTGGCCAGTACGCCGTTGAGCGTGAGGTACCAGGTCGCGTGGTCGACGTCGTCCGAGAAGAGCCGGTCGCCGCGGTGCAGCCGGTTGGGCACGACGACATGGGTGAGCGGGGTGGCGGCGTTCTCCTGCAGCACGGCGGCCATGGACATGATCTTGGCGGTGGAGCCCGGCTCGTAGGCGTCCTGGACGGCGGCGTTGCCCATGGCGGCGCCGTCGGCCTCGGCCAGGTCGTTGGGGTCGAAGCCGGGCGAGTTGGCCATGGCCAGGATCTCGCCGGTACGGGTGTCCTGGACGATCACGTAGCCGCGGTCCGCCCCGGACTTCTTCACCTGGTCGGTGATGGCGTTCTGGGCGGCCCACTGGATGTCGCGGTCGATGGTGAGCTCGACGTCGGCACCGGGCACCGCGGGGGTCTCGGTGGAGCCCGCCGTGGGCACCTGGCGGCCGCCGGACTGGGCGTAGCGGACCTTGCCGTCCCTGCCGGTCAGCTGCTTGTTCAGCTGCTGCTCGATACCGCCGCCGCCCTTGCCGTCGGCGTTGACCCAGCCCAGTATCCCGGCGGCGAGGTCGCCGTTGGGGTACACGCGCTTGCTGCTGGGGTCGGCGAAGACGCCGGCGAGGACGTTCACGGTGGAGTGGTCCGTGGCCGCCTTCTCGGTGAGCGCGGACCTGAGGTCCTTGATCTGGTTCCAGACCTGCGGCGTCTGGCGGCTCGCCAGCTTCACGTAGCGCAGGTTCTTGTTCGCGGGCCGCAGCTTGCGCACCAGGTCGGCCTGGTCCTGTCCGAGGATCGGGGCGAGCAGGGCGGCCGCCTGTTCGGGGCCGTCGCCGATCTTCAGCTGCTTGCGGTTGAACATCGTGGGGTCGGCCGTGATGTCGTACGCGTCCTCGCTCATCGCCAGGGCCACACCGTTGCGGTCGGTGATCCCACCGCGCTCGGCGGCCAGGGTGTGGACGACATAGCGGTTCTGCTCGGCCTTGGCGGCGTACGCGCTCGCGTCGACGGCCTGGACCTGGAGCAGGCGGACCACGAAGGCGATCAGCACCAGGGTCAGCGCGAGGCTCACCATGCGCAGGCGGGGGCGCGGGCTGCCGAGCCGGATGGTGCGGGGCGCCGACGGACGCGGCCGGCCGGCCGCGCTCGGGCGGCGAGCCGGCCGGGGACCGGGCCCCGGACGTCCGGCACCGCCCCCCTTGCGCGGCGCGGGCGGCTTGGCCGGGCCGGGCACACGGCGGCGCGGTGCTTCCCTGTCGGACACTTCCGTCACCTGCCGGGGGTCGTGGTCGTGGCGGCCTGGGGGGCGGCGGGCACCGAGGTGGTGGGCCGGGCCGGTGCCGGGACGGGGGTCGTCGGGCCGGAGGCGACGGACGCCGTCAGCGGGACGGCGGGCCCGGCCGGCTCGTCGGCGGAGGCCGGGCTGGGGACGCCCTTGACGGTGCCGTCGGGGTCGAGGAACGCCGGGTCGCCGCCGGGCACCATGCCGAGTGCGCGGGCGCGTCGCTGGAGGGCGTCGGGGGCGGAGTAGGCGTCGATGTCCCGCTGGAGGGCCTGTTGCTGGTCGGTGAGGTTCTTGGTCTGCTTCTGCAGGTCGTCGAGTTTGAACGACCCCTCGCTCAGTGCGGAGTTCAGAACGAGCAGGCCGATGAGACCACCGCCGAGGAGCAGGACGACGAGGAGCACGAACGGGGTGCGCGCCGCCTGCCCCGGACCGGCCGGGAAGAGCCGTGCCAGCCGGGCCGCCCGCCCCCTCAGTTCGGGTTTCCTGCTCACTTGCCCTCCGGTGCGTACGGGGAGCCGACCGACCGCGCCCGGGAAACCGACCGACCCGGCTCGCTCACTCGACGTCCTCCCTGATGCGCTGGGCGCCGCGCAACCGTGCCGGAGCGGCCCGGCGGTTCTCGGCGACCTCTTCCTCGGTGGGAAGTTCGGCACCGCGCGTGAGCAGCTTGAGCCGTGGCTGGTAACGCTCGGGGACGACCGGCAGGCCGGGCGGCGCGGTGGTGGCGGCACCGGCCGCGAACACCTGCTTGACCAGGCGGTCCTCCAGCGAGTGGTACGACAGGACGGCGATCCGCCCGTCCACGGCGAGGGCCTTCACCGCGGCCGGGATCGCCCGTTCCAGAACCGCGAGTTCACCGTTGACCTCGATGCGCAGTGCCTGGAAGGTGCGCTTGGCGGGGTTGCCGCCGGTGCGCTTGGCGGCCTGCGGCAGCGCGTCCCGGATCAGCTCGACGAGCCGCGCACTGGTGCTGAACGGCTCCTTCTCCCGCTCGCGGACGACGGCGGCGACGATCCGCTTGGCCTGCTTCTCCTCGCCGTACGCGCGCAGGATCCGCACGAGTTCGCCGGCCGGGTAGGTGTTGAGGACCTCGGCGGCGCTCATGCCGGTCGTCTGGTCCATGCGCATGTCCAGCGGCGCGTCCTGGGCGTAGGCGAAGCCGCGGTCGGCCTCGTCGAGTTGCATGGAGGAGACACCGAGGTCGAACAGCACGCCCTGCACGCGTGGGACGCCGAGCCGGTCGAGCACGTCGGGCAGCTCGTCGTACACGGCGTGGACGAGGGTGGCCCGCTCCCCGTACGGCGCCAGCCGTTCCCCGGACAGGCGCAGGGCCTCCTTGTCCCGGTCGAGGGCGACGAGCCGGGCCTCGGGGAACCGGGTCAGCAGCGCCTCGCTGTGGCCACCGAGCCCGAGGGTGCAGTCGACGACCACCGCCCCCGGTCGCTCGAGGGCGGGCGCGAGCAGGTCCAGGCACCGCTGGAGCATCACGGGAACGTGCCGGCCCTGGCTCTCCCGTCGCCCGCCACCACCCTCCTGCGGAAGCGCTTCGCGCCCATTCATTCCGGGTGCCTCTCATGTGCGGCGCGGCTCGTACGCACCGTCGGGTCCCCGCCCGCTCGAGAAGGGGAGGCCTGCCGGCGCCGGAGGCGTCAGCCGGCCGGGAGCGGGAGGAGGCCGGGCCGTGCGTACGCGCCGCGCGGGAAGATCAGTCCAGCAGGGAGAGCGTCGCCTCCCGCTTCGCGTCACTTTAGTCCACCGTGTCTCGCGGTCAATCAACCGGCCTGCGCGTCGCGTATCGCGCGCCGGGTGGGGGCACAATTCGCGGGGAATCACCCTTCCGCGCAAGTTTGCCCTCCGTGTGGGTTAGTTCACAACAAGCCACGATGACTCACCCGAGCGGCGGACTTGTAACGTCATGGCTATGACGACCTCCTCGACAGCCCCCACCGGATCCGAAGGCGCCATAGCGAACGGCGGCAAGGTCACCGACCGCCTCGTCGAGGCGAACGAGCGCTACGCCTCCGCGTTCACCGACCCCGGCATGGACGCCCGCCCCGTCCTGCGGGTCGCCGTGGTGGCCTGCATGGACGCCCGCCTCGACCTCCATGCCGCGCTGGGCCTGGCACTGGGCGACTGCCACACCATCCGCAACGCCGGCGGCGTGGTCACCGACGACGTGATCCGCTCCCTCACCATCAGCCAGCGCAAGCTGGGCACGCGCAGCATCGTCCTCATCCACCACACCGGATGCGGCATGGAGTCCCTCACCGAGGACTTCCGGGGCGAGCTGGAGATGGAGGTCGGTCAGCGACCGGCGTGGGCGGTCGAGTCGTTCCATGAACG
>NZ_JBSFIK010000003.1:235658-239111 GCF_053597535.1 Streptomyces sp. NPDC001348
ATGTCGACCAGGACGTACGGCAGTCCATGCAGCGCGTACGCACCTCGCCGTTCCTGTTGCACACGGACGACGTACGCGGCTTCGTCTTCGACGTCCGCACGGGTCTGCTGCGCGAGGTCGACCCGGCCTGACCGGCCCGCTCACCCCGGAATCCCGCCACCCGACATCGAAAATCCCGTCGAAAAGGTCATGAGAGCGACATAGTGCGGGCAGTTGTCCACAGGCGAGTGACACGAAACGGTAACGGCGGCAAGAATGCGGGGTGTGACGTCACTCGGGAACTCTTTCCGCGTGCTGTCCGTGTTTCGGGGTGGGCCACCGCAGAGCGACGGCCCTTGTAAGAACGGGCCGAGGAGGGCCGGGTGACGACCTATGACGATCGAGCGAGCCTGACAGATCTGACTGCCACCGTGGAGCGGGTACGCAGTTCGGTGGAAGGAGTGATCGAGGGCAAGCCGGAGGTCGTACGGCTTTCGCTGACCGTACTGCTCGCCGAGGGACATCTTCTGATCGAGGACGTCCCCGGCGTGGGCAAGACGATGCTCGCCAAGGCGCTGGCGCGGTCCATCGACTGTTCGGTGCGGCGCATCCAGTTCACGCCCGACCTGCTGCCCTCCGACATCACCGGCGTGTCCATCTGGGACCAGCAGCGCAGGGACTTCGAGTTCAAGCCGGGTGCGATCTTCGCGCAGATCGTGATCGGCGACGAGATCAACCGCGCCTCCCCCAAGACCCAGTCCGCGTTGCTGGAGTCCATGGCGGAGCGCCAGGTCACGATCGACGGGCAGACCTACGAACTGCCCAGCCCCTTCATGGTGGTGGCCACGCAGAACCCGGTCGAGATGGAGGGCACGTACCCGCTGCCCGAGGCCCAGCGCGACCGCTTCATGGCCCGGGTCTCCGTCGGTTACCCGAGCGTCGAGGCCGAGTTGCAGATGCTGGACGTGCACGGCGGCGTCTCGCCGCTGGAGGACCTCCAGCCGGTGGCCCACGCGCACGAGATCGTGAAACTGATCGAGGCGGTGCGCGGCGTCCACGTCGCCGAGCCGGTCAGCAGGTACGCGGTCGACCTGGTCGCCGCCACCCGCACCCATCCCGACCTCAGACTCGGGGCCTCGCCGCGCGCGACGCTGCACCTGCTGCGCGCGGCGAAGGCGTCCGCCGCCCTCAGCGGGCGGGAGTACGCGCTGCCGGACGATGTGCAGGCCCTCGCCGTGGCCGTGCTGGCCCACCGGCTGCTGCCCACCGCGCAGGCCCAGCTGAACCGGCGCACCGCGGAGCAGGTCGTGCAGGAGATCCTGCAGAACACGCCGGTGCCCACGGCCACGCCGCAGCAGAACGGCCTCGGTCTCGGCCGGGGCGTGCCGGCGTATCCCCAGCAGCCCCCGCGGAGGCTCTGATGACCACCGGGGGGACGGGGCCGGCGGAGGTCGACCGCGGGGAGCGGGGCGGCGTCCGTACGGCACTGGCCGGGCTGACCACCCGCGGGCGGTCCTTCCTGGCCGCCGGTGTCGCCGCCGCGATCTGCGCGTACGTGCTCGGGCAGAGCGAGCTGCTGCGGGTCGGACTGCTGCTGGCCGTCCTGCCGCTGATCTGCGCGACGGTGCTGTACCGCACCCGCTACCGGGTGGCCGGCAGCCGCCGGCTGTCGCCCTCGCGGGTGCCCGCCGGCAGCGAGGCCCGTGTGCACCTGCGGATGGACAACGTCTCGCGGCTGCCGACCGGCCTGCTGATGCTCCAGGACCGGGTGCCGTACGTCCTCGGGCCGCGGCCCCGTTTCGTCCTGGACCGGGTCGAGCCGGGCGGCCGGCGCGAGGTCTCCTACCGGGTCCGTTCCGACCTGCGCGGCCGGTATCCGCTCGGCCCCCTGCAACTGCGGCTGACGGATCCCTTCGGGATGTGCGAACTGACCCGCTCCTTCTCCACGTACGACACCCTGACGGTGATCCCGCGCGTGGAGCCGCTGTCGCCGGTGCATTTCAGCGGCGAGGCGAAGGGGTACGGCGACGGACGGCACCGCTCGGTGGCGCTGGCGGGCGAGGACGACGTGATCCCGCGCGGGTACCGCTACGGTGACGACCTGCGCCGCGTGCACTGGCGCTCCACCGCCCGCTACGGCGAGCTGATGGTGCGCCGCGAGGAGCAGCCGCAGCGGTCCCGCTGCACGGTGCTGCTGGACACCCGGGGCATCGCCTATGCGGGCGCCGGTCCGGACTCGGCCTTCGAGTGGGCGGTGTCGGGCACGGCTTCCGTGCTGGTGCACATGCTCGAACGGGGCTTCTCGGTGCGGCTGCTGACGGACACCGGCAGCGCCGTGCCCGGGGAGGGCGCCGACGGGTTCGCCGGCGCCAGCCAGGAGACGGCGGACGCGGCCGGGCTGCTGATGGACACGCTCGCCGTGATCGACCACTCGGACGGCGCGGGTCTGTCCCGCGCCTATGACGTGCTGCGCGGCGGCAGCGAAGGGCTGCTGGTGGCGTTCCTGGGCGACCTCGACGAGGAACAGGCCGCGGTGGTCGCCAAGATGCGCCGGCGCAGCGGCGGCGCGATCGCCTTCCTGCTGGACGGCGACGTCTGGCTGCGGGAACCGGCCGGCGTTCCCGGACCGGCGGACCCGCACGGCGGGCGTCTTCGGATGCTGCGCGAGGCGGGCTGGACGACCGTGAGCGTCCCCCGTGGCGCCTCCCTGGACGATCTGTGGCGTCAGGCGGACCACGAACGCCGGGGCGTGACCGCGGTGGGCGGCAGGGAGGCCCTGTGAGGACCGGCTGGGAGGAACTGTCATGAGCGGGCGGGCTCGGCTGGCCCTGTTCGCCGCGGCGGCCACGCTGATGGCGTCGTGCGCACTGCTGCCCCTGGTGGACCGGCCGACGTGGCTGATCGAGGCGGTCTTCCTGGTGGCGGCGCAGACGGGCGTGGGCGCGGCCGCCCGGCGGGTGCCGCTGGCCCGGCCGCTGACCGTGGCGGCACAGGCCCTGGCGACTCTGCTGCTGCTGACCCTGGTCTTCGCCCATCAGCAGGCGGTCGCAGGGCTGATACCCGGTCCCGAGGCGTTCCGGCAGCTGACCGGTCTGCTCCAGCAGGGCTCGGACGACGTCAGCCGGTACGCGATCCCGGCGCCGCTGACCGACGGGATCCGGCTGATGCTCGTCGGCGGCGTCCTGGTGATCGGCCTGCTGGTGGACACGCTCGCGGTGACCTTCCGCAGCGCGGCCCCGGCGGGACTGCCGCTGCTCGCGCTGTACTCCGTCGCCGCCGGGCTGTCCGACGGCGGGGGTGCCTGGCTGTGGTTCCTGGTGGCGGCCGCGGGCTATCTGATGCTGCTGCTCGCCGAGGGCCGGGACCGGCTCTCCCAGTGGGGCCGGGTGTTCGGCGGGGCGCCCCGCACGCCCGGCGGGTCGTCGGACGGTGCGGTGGCCCCGGTCCGTACCGGGCGGCGCATCGGCGCGGCGG
>NZ_JBSFIK010000003.1:239208-341148 GCF_053597535.1 Streptomyces sp. NPDC001348
GTGGGGCCGGGTGTTCGGCGGGGCGCCCCGCACGCCCGGCGGGTCGTCGGACGGTGCGGTGGCCCCGGTCCGTACCGGGCGGCGCATCGGCGCGGCGGCGCTGGGCGTGGCGCTGTTCGTGCCGCTGGCCCTGCCCGCGATGAGCGGCGGCCTGCTGGACGCCGCCGGTACGGGCATCGGGAGGGGCAACGGCAACGGCGGCACGATCTCCGCGGTGAATCCGCTGGTGTCGCTGCGCGACAGCCTGAACGTGGACCAGGACCGCCAGGTGCTGTCCGTGAAGACGAGCACGAACGACATCTCGGATCTGTACCTGCGGATCGTCTCCCTGGACGACTTCGACGGCACCACCTGGAAGCCGTCCCAGCGGCACATCGTGGGCGTGCCGGACCGGTTCCCGACACCGATCGGCCTGAGCCCCGACGTCAAGCGCAGCAGTATGCGGACCGTGATCACGGCGGCCGACTGGTACGCCCAGGACTGGCTGCCGATGCCGTACCCGCCGAGCAGCGTGCGGATCAGCGGCAACTGGCGCTACGAGCCGGTGGGCATGACGGTCGTCGGTGACCACGGTCAGAACACGCGTGGCAAGTCGTACACGGTGACCAGCGTGGACGTGCAGCCGACCGCGGAGCAGCTGGGCGGTGCCCCGCAGCCGCCGGCCGCCCTGGTGCGGGAGTACACCAAGGTGCCGTCCTCGCTGCCCAAGGTGGTGAAGCGGACCGCCGAGGAGGTCACCTCGGGCGCGACGAGCCACTACGACGAGGCGGTCAAGCTCCAGGACTACTTCGCCGTGACCGGTGGCTTCCAGTACGACACCCGGGTGGAGGTCGGCCGGGGCCCGAACGCCATAGCCAACTTCCTGAAGCAGAAGCAGGGCTTCTGTGTGCACTTCTCGTTCGCGATGGCCGCGATGGCCCGCACGCTGGGCATCCCGGCCCGGGTGGCGGTGGGTTTCGCACCCGGGTCCCCGCAGGTGGACGGCTCGGTGTCGGTCGGTCTGAAGGACGCGCACGCCTGGCCGGAGCTGTACTTCGAGGGCGTGGGCTGGACCCGTTTCGAGCCGACCCCGACCCGGGGCACGGCACCGTCGTACACCCAGACGGACACACCCGGCAGCAGCCTCCCGGACCAGGTACGGCCCTCGCAGACGACGAGCGCGGCGCCGGCCGCGCCGGTCTCCCCGAGCGAGAGCTGCTCGGCGCAGCAGCGCAAGCTCGAGGCGTGCGGCGGTCCGTCGACGCAGGCCGCGCAGGACAACCAGCCGCAGTCCCGGTCGTGGTGGGTGTACGCGCTCTGGGTGCTCGGCGGGCTCGCCGTCGCGCTGGTCCCGTTCCTGCCGATGCTCTGGCGGGTCCGGCTGCGCGGGGCGCGGCTGGGCGGGCACGCCCGTACCGACAAGGGTGCGGCGGCGCACACGCTGGCCGCCTGGCAGGAACTGACCGACTCCGCCTGGGACTTCGGAATTCTGCCGGACGAGTCGCAGACGCCGCGCAAGGCGGCCGCCCGGATCGTCCGGCTCGGCCACCTCGACCCGGTGGCCGGGGCCGCGGTGCACCGGGGGGCGGACGCGGTGGAGCAGGTCCTGTACGCGCCTCGGCCGCGCCCGAAGGCCGGGCTGGCGGAGGATGTGCGGCAGGTGATCGCCGCGTTCGAGGGCTCGGTGAGTTCCCGTACGCGGCTGCGGGCGTTGTTCGCGCCCCGTTCCACCGTGCGGGTGCTGTGGGCGGCTTCGGCCTGGTGGGCGTCCGTCACGGCGCGCGCGGCGGCGGCCCGTCCGGCACCGCGCAGGGCGTCGGGCCAGCAGGGCTGAGGCTCCGCCGGAAACCGCCGGACAGCGGCAAAGGCCTCGCGGCATGCACGAGGGGCGGCCACCGGGATGGTGGCCGCCCCTCTCACGTCTGTCGCCCGAGCCGCCGGAGGCTGGTGGGCGGTCTTGCCCCGGGGGAACGGCGTCCGTCGCGGCGCACGGGGTGTCGGGACAGCAGGCCCGAAGCCCTGAGGCGGACAGCCGGACCGCGTCCCAGGCTTCGCCGCATGCACGAGGGGCGGCCACCGGGATGGTGGCCGCCCCTCTCACGTCTGTCCCCCGAGCCGCCGGAGGCTAGTGGCCCTGCTCGTCACGGCGGCGCTGCCAGCGCTGCTCGATCCTGTCCATCATGGAGCGCTTGGGCCGTCCCTGCCGCCGTGCCTGCGGGGCGCCGGCGGGCTGTTCGCCCGGCTTGGGGGCCTTGCGCCAGCCGGTGACGGCGAGCACCGCACAGCCCAGCATGACGAGGAAGCCCACCACGCTGACCCAGATCAGCTGCGCGACCATTCCGGCCATGAGGAGCGCGATACCCACGAGGAAGCCTGCGACCGCCTGGTAGACCCGCCGCCGGGTGTACGTACGCAGCCCGCTTCCCTCGAGCGCCGACGCGAACTTGGGATCTTCTGCGTACAGCGCTCGCTCCATCTGCTCGAGCATGCGCTGCTCGTGCTCCGAGAGCGGCACGGAGTCCTCCTCATCGTGCAGTCGCCGGGGCGACCGGGGGGTCCCTTCAGGATAGGCAGGGAATCGCCCCCGTGAAACCCGCCCCTATGCGCCAATTGGCCAACCAGGACCGCCATGCCGGGCCCGGCTCGCTGAGGCTTCCATTCCCCGGCGGCCGACCCGTCATGCCGAGCGGTCTCCTTCGATCATACGGCGCAAACCCCTCGATCGGGGGGCCTGTGGCGTACTCCATGTGCCGTCGACGCCCTGATCAGCGGGGTGCCGCTGTCGGCACGTGGGGCGGCTCACGCCGCCCTGGGCCCCGCCGTCTCGCCGAGCACGTGCAACTGGGTGGCCACGGAGTGGAAGGCCGGGAGCTCGGCGGCCGCCGCCTCCAGCTTCAGCAGGGCGTCGACGGCGCCGGGCTCGGTGTCCACGAGGACGCCCGGGACCAGGTCGGCGAAGACCCGCACGCCGTGCACGGCACCGACCCTCAGGCCCGCGCCCTCGACCAGGGCGGTGAGCTGCTCGGCGGTGAAGCGCCGCGGCACCGGGTCGCCGGAGCCCCAGCGGCCGTCGGGGTCCTCGAGTGCCTGCTTGGCCTCCTTGAAGTGGCCCGCGAGGGCGCGCGCGAGCACCGCGCCGCCGAGGCCGGCGGCGAGCAGGCTGAGGACGCCCTCGGGGCGCAGGGCTGCCACCGCGTTGCGGACGCCCTCGGCCGGGTCGTCCACGTACTCCAGGACACCGTGGCACAGCACCGCGTCGTACCCGCCGCGCTCGACCACGTCGAACAGGCCGTGGGCGTCTCCCTGCACGCCCCGCACCCGGTCGGCGACGCCGGCCTCGGCGGCCCGGCGCTCCAGCGCGAACAGCGCGTTGGGGCTGGGGTCGACGACGGTGACGCGGTGGCCGAGGCGGGCGACGGGCACCGCGAACTTGCCGCTGCCGCCGCCGGTGTCGAGGACGTCCAGCGAGTCCCGTCCCGTGGCCTTGACCCGGCGGTCGAGGGCGTCCTGGAGGACCTCCCAGACCACGGCGGTACGGAGAGAAGCGCGAGGGCGCATCGGGTCCGACACGGTTGTTGACTCCTCGGGACGGAAGGCTTCGGCAACGCTTCAGGCGTCCTCCACCCTATTGCCTCCGCCGCCGCTCGCGGTCACCGTCTCAGCCCGCGTCCGGCATCTCGCGCGGGGCGGCCGGGCCCTCCGGCTCGTCGGCGTCGCGACGGGGCTGGGGCAGGACCGGCTGGAGCACCAGCATCCGCTCCACGAGGCGGACGAACATCGCCACGTCACGTATCAGGTCGTCGGCGTCACGGCTGCTCGCGGCGCCCTGGATGCCCGCCTCGGCCCGGGCGCGGCGGTCGGCGCCGGAGGCGAACAGCGCGCTCCACTCGGTGAGTTCGGGTGCGATCTCGGGAAGCACTTCCCAGGCGCTCCGGATGCGTGCGCGGCGCCTCGGGGAGGGCTCGGGGCGGCCGCGGGCGGCGAGGACGGCGGCGGCGGTGCGCAGCGCGGCGAGGTGTGCGGTCGCGTAGCGCTCGTTGGCGGTTTCCAGGACGGCGGCCTCGTCGAGGCCGGCACGGGCCTGGGCGAGCAGGTCGAGGGCGGCGGGCGGGGCCGTGGACCGGCGCAGCACGGGATGCACGTCGCTCGCCGGTCCGGTCAGTGAGGGGGCAGGGCCGGTGGCGCGGCGCCGGTGGGCGGCGGCTGCGGACGAGTGGGCCATGACGAACCTCCTGTCGTCTGGGTAACGGCACGCCCTGCTATGAGGTGCCGTATGTGCCCATCGTGAGGTATGGCACTGACAATCCGTTCTGACCTGGACTTTTGCTTCGATCGAAGGTTCGGGTTAGTTTTTGCACTGACCAGTCAGTTCAAAGAATCGCGCAGGGGGAAGGCGGGAGCCATGGACCCGTCACAGGACAGTGCCCAGGACCTCGGTGTCACAGCCCTCGGCGTCACGGCCCGCGACTTCGGGCTGCGCGGGCCGCGCGGCTGGGCGTTCCGGGGCGTCTCGGTCGACGCGGAGCCCGGCTCGCTGATCGCCGTCGAGGGGCCCTCCGGCTCCGGCCGTACGTGTCTGCTGCTCGCGCTCACGGGACGCATGAAACCCACGGAAGGAGTCGCCACCGTCGGCGGCCTCAAACTCCCGCGCCAGATGTCCGCCGTGCGCCGGATCAGCGCCGTGGCCAACGTCGCCGGGGTCACCGACCTGGAGCCGGCCCTCACCGTCGGGGAGCACCTGCGGGAACGGGCGCTGCTGCAACGCCGCTTCGGCGGTTCCCTGCGCTCCCTGCTGCGGCCCCGGGCGGAACGGGCGGGTGAGGCCCGGCGCCGGCTCGACGCCGCGCTGGCCGCCGCCGGGCTCGACCTCGACGCCCTGCCCAAGGGCGCCCGGACGGCCGTACGGGACCTCGAGCGGCTCGAGGCGTTGCGGCTGTCCGTCGCCCTGGCCCTCGCCGGCGACCCCCGGCTGCTGGCCGTGGACGACACCGACCTCAAGCTCTCCGACACGGAGCGGGCCGAGGCGAACGCGCTGCTGGCCTCCGTGGCCGCGGCCGGGACGACGGTCGTGGCGGTGTACGCCGACGCCCCCGAGGGCGTCCCGACCGTCTCCCTCCGGCCCTCCGGTACCACCGGCGACGCGACCCACGACGAAGCGACCTACGACGAAGCGAAGGAGGCGGCGGATGCGCTCGCCGGGACTGGCCGCCCTTGAGCTCAGGCGCTTCGGCCGGGGCCGGCTCCCCCGTGCCGCCCTAGTCGCGCTCCTCGTGCTGCCCCTGCTGTACGGCGCCCTGTACCTGTGGTCGTTCTGGGACCCGTACGGCCGCCTCGACCGCATCCCCGTGGCCCTCGTCAACGACGACAAGGGGGCGACCGCCGACGGGAAGAGGATCACGGCGGGCGACGACATCGCCGACGGGCTGCGCGACAGCCGGACCTTCGACTGGCACCAGGTGAGCGCCGCCGAGGCCCGCCGGGGCGTCGAGAACGGCACCTACTACCTGTCGCTGACCATGCCCGCCGACCTCAGCCGGCGCATCGCCTCGAGCACGGGCGACTCCCCCGAGACGGGTGCGCTGCAGGTGCGCACCAACGACGCGAACAACTACATCGTCGGGCAGATATCCCGGACGGTGTTCAGCGAGGTGCGCACGGCCGCGTCCACCAAGGCGTCCCGGTCGTTCCTGGACCGGATCTTCATCTCCTTCTCCGACATCCACGGGCGGACGGAGAAGGCCGCCGAGGGCGCCGACGAGCTGGAGGGCGGCATCGGGAAGGCGGAGCGGGGCGCCAAGGACCTCGCCGACGGGCTGAAGGACGCCAAGAGCGGCAGCGGCAAGCTGGCCAAGGGCCTGAAGAAGCTCGACCGGGGCGCGGGCGACCTCCAGGACGGCTCGCGGCAGGTCGCCGACGGCACCCGGACCCTCGCCGACAAGGTCAACGGGGTCTACGCGAAGGTGGGCCCCTTCGTGAAGAACAACGAGAAGACCATCGGGGACACCGCCCGGCTCGTCGCCGACTCGGCGAAGACGGTCCGCGACAACCTCGACGTCCTGGTCAGGACGGCCCCGGCCGCCGCGAGGACCGCCCACGCGGCCTCCACCACGCTGGACGAGGTCTACCGGACGCACTGCGGGACGGCCGTACTCCCCGACCCGGTCTGCCCCGACCTGAAGAAAGCCAGGACGGCGGCCTCCGACGTGGCCACGGTCGCCGACGACCTGAACACGCTGATCGCCGACCAGGACGGTGACCTCAAGACCCTCCGCACGAACCTCGGCACGCTGCAGGAGCAGGCCCAGGCGCTCGCCGACCGCGCCCCGCACCTCTCCGAGGACCTCGACGACGCCGTGTCCCGGGTCAACGAGCTGAACGAGGGGGCGGGCAGGGTCGCCGCGGGCGCCGAGAAGCTGCACACCGGGCTGGGCACCGCGACGACCGGAGCGACCACGCTGGACAAGGGCATCGGCACGGCCGAGTCCGGCGCCGAGGACCTCGACGGCGGCCTGTACAAGCTGGTCGACGGATCCGGGAAACTGGCCGGCGGCCTGCACGACGGGGCGAGGAAGATCCCCGACTACGGCAAGCAGGACCGCGACAAGCGCACCGGGGTCATGGCCGATCCGGTACAGCTGGCCTCCAGGGACCTGCACCACGCGCCGAACTACGGCACCGGGTTCGCCCCGTACTTCATCCCGCTGTCCCTGTGGGTGGGCGCGATGGTGGCGTACATGCTGATCCCGCCGCTCAACCGGCGTGCCCTCGCGGTCGGCTCCTCCGCCTGGCGGATCGCGCTGGCGGGCTGGCTGCCGGTGGCCGCGGTCGGGGTGCTGCAGACGGCCGCCCTGATGTCCGTGCTGCACTGGGCGATCGGCCTGGAGATGACCCGGGCGGCCGGGACGGTGGGCTTCCTGTTCCTGGTGGCGGCCTGCTTCGCGGCGATCGTGCAGTGGCTGAACGCGCGCTTCGGCCCGGCGGGCCGGATTCTCGTCCTCGCACTGCTGATGCTCCAGCTGACCTCCGCGGGCGGCACGTACCCGGTGGAGACCAGTCCCGGCTTCTTCAACGCGATCCACCCCTTCCTGCCGATGAGCTACGTCGTGACGGCCCTGCGCCGGCTCATCACCGGCGGCGGGCTCGGCCCGGTGTGGCCGGCGTGCGCCGTGCTGGCGGCGTTCACCGTGGGAGCCCTCGCGCTCACCGCCCTGTCCGCGCGCCGCCTCCAGGTGTGGACACTGGACCGGCTGCATCCGGAACTGAGCCTGTGACCTCGCCTTTCGCATCCCCTTCGGGAGCCGTTCCTGTGACAATCGACGCCATGGAAAGCAGCAGCGCCACGTCGGGTGGCAGCACACGCCGGGAGGCCACCCGGCAGAAGCTCTACGAGGCGGCCGTCACGCTCATCGCCGAACAGGGCTTCTCCGCCACGACCGTCGACGAGATCGCCGAGCGGGCCGGGGTCGCGAAGGGCACGGTCTACTACAACTTCGCGAGCAAGTCGGTTCTCTTCGAGGAGCTGCTGCGGCACGGTGTCGGCCTCCTCACCGCGTCCCTGCGCGAGGCCGCCGAACGGACGGCGAGCGAGGGCGGCAACAAGGTCGACGCCCTGGACGCGATGATCCGGGCCGGGCTGGTCTTCATCGACCGCTACCCGGCCTTCACCCAGCTGTACGTGGCCGAGCTCTGGCGGACCAACCGCGCCTGGCAGTCGACGCTGATGGTGGTCCGGCAGCAGGCCGTCGCGGTCGTGGAGGGCGTACTGCGCGAGGGCGTGGCGAACGGCGAGTTCAGCGAGGACATCGACGTCCAGCTGACCGCGGCCGCCCTGGTCGGGATGGTCCTGGTGGCCGCACTGGACTGGAAGTCGTTCCAGCCGGAGCGGTCGCTGGACGACGTCCATGCGGCGCTGTCCCGGCTGCTCCAGGGGCGGGTCAGCGGGAAGGGCTGAGCGATCCGCACGCGCGCGTGCACGGAAGAAGGCGCCGGTCCCTCGTGGCCGCGTCCCCCGCGGGCCACCTCGAACCGGCGCCTCTCCCTTGCTCCCCCGTGCGGTCGTCCCCCGGGCACCCCCGTGCCTCGCTTCCGCCGACGGATCGGCGGCAACGAGCGGATCGAGGGCGGCCCCGTTCCGGCGCCCCGTGTCGCCGGTGCCGGAGCCAGGCCCCTTCTCCGTGTCTCCACTCTCTCGTCCGCGCAGGTGGCAGCCCATCCGTGCGCGTACTCATCTCATGCACTAGGTACGGATACTCAGCCCCGAGCGCTCATCCACAACCCCTGGGCGGAACTGTCGGTGCCGGTCGCTAAAGTCGCAGGCATGGCACGGATTGCGGTGATCGGCGCCGGGATGGGCGCGATGGCGGCCGCCGCCAGGCTGGCCGTCGCGGGCCACCGGGTGGCGGTGTACGAGCGTACGGAGACGTACGGCGGTGCGGTGCGCCGGTTCGAACGGGAGGGGTTCCGCTTCGACACCGGTCCCGGGCTGCTGCCCCTGCCCGCGGTCTACCGCGACCTGTTCGTCAAGACCGGCAAGGAACCCCTGGAGTCCTGCGTCGAGCTGGTGCAGGTCGACCCGTCGTCACGGCACGTCTTCGCGGACGGCACCGAGGTGTCGTTGCCGAACGCCTCGCGCGCGGGTGTCGTGGCCGCCCTGGACGAAGCCCTGGGCGAGGGCGCGGGCCGACGCTGGGGCGACTTCCTGGTGCGGGCACGCGAGGCCTGGGACCGCACCCGGCGCCCCCTGCTGGAAGAGCCCCTGTGGCCGAACTGGCAGGTGCTGGCCGAGCGCGAGCCCTATCCCGCCGTCCCGCACAAGCGGCTGCTGCGCACCCGGCGTGCCACCACGCTGTCCCAGGTCGGTGACTGGGAGCTGCGCGACCCGCGTCTGGCGGCGCTCCTGGAGAGCCACGCCCTCGCCCACGGCCTCGATCCCCGGGTGGCTCCGGCGAGCGCGGCCGTACTGCCGTACATGGAGCACGCCTTCGGCGTCTGGTATGTGCGCGGCGGCGTCCGGGAGTTGGCGCGCGCGGTGTACGAGCGGTGCGTGGCCCGCCGGGTGGAGTTCACCTTCGGCGCGGAGGTCACCGGGATCCTGGAGAAGGACGGCCGGGCCGCCGGTGTCGAGCTGGCCGAAGGGGCGGTGGCCGAGGCCGACTTCGTGGTGGCGGACGTGGACCCGGTGCGGCTGCGGGGCCTGACGGAGCATCCGCTCGACGCCGACGGGGACGTGCGCGCCGAGACCACGGCGTCCCGTCCGGGCCGGTTCACCGTGCTGCTGGCCCTGCGCGGCGAGCGCGAACCCGGCACCGCGCACCGCACGGTGGTGCACGCGCCGGACGCCGAGACCGAGCAGGACTTCCTGGCCTCCCCCGGCGGCGACGAGCCGGTGCGGCCCACGGTGACCGTGCTGCGGCCCGACGACCCCTCCCTGCGCCCGGAGGCCGGGTACGAGTCGGTGGTCGTCCATGCGGTGGCGCCGGCGGACGCGGGCTGGGAAGAGGCGGGCCTGGTCCGGCGCTTCACCGAGCTCGTCCTGGACGCCGCCGGGTCCGCCGTACCCGGGCTGCGGGAGCGGCTGATGTGGCACGAGGTGCGCACGCCGGGCGACGTGGCGGCCGGGACGGGCGCCGCTGCCGGAGCCGTTCCCGCTCCTTCGCTGGCCGCCGGCGGCGGCCGTTTCCTGCATCCGGCCAACACCACGCGCCTGCCGGGTCTGTACCGGGTGGGCGGCTGGGCACATCCAGGCGGGGGGCTCCCCCACTCCGGCATGTCCGGCGCGCTGGTCGCGGGGCTGATCGTGGAGGGGCCGGACTTCCGCGGTTCCCAGTGAGACCCGCGACGGGCCTCAGAAACGGTACTGCTCGTCGAATCCGTGCCCCTGCTGCTGCCCGCCCGACTGGTAGGGATACGGCTGCTCGGTGGGGAGTTCACCGCCGTAGGGCTCGTCGGTGCGCTGCTGCGGCACCCAGACGCCGTCGGAGGGGGTCTCGCCGTAGCCACCGGTGCCGTAGTGGCCCTGGCCGTAGCCCTGCTGGTCGTAGCCCTGGCCGCCGTAGCCCTGGTCGTACCCGGTCCCGCTGCCGGTCCCGTTGTAGGGGTCGGAGTAGCCGTTGTACTGCTGCTGGCCTCCGGCGTCGTAGGCGTAACTCTGCTGGCCGTAGCCGGAGTAGTCGTAGGCGTACGACTGGTCGGTGCCCGGGGCCGCCGTCGCGTAGGTCTCCTGGGGCTGGGCGGCGGAGGTGTGGGCGGAGCCCGTGAAGGAGTCGCCGTACACGCCGTACGAACCGGTGTCGTCGGGCATCGGCTGCGGCTCGTAGACCGCGGTGGTCTCGGCGGCCGTGGGCTCGGCGGAGCGGGTGAGAGGAGTGAAGACGTCGTCGCGGTCGTAGTCGTCGAGGCCGTAGGCGGTGCCGTCCGGGCCGAGGTCGCCGTAGCCGGCCGCCTCCGCCGCCTTGCGGCCGGAGACGTCGAGGGCGGGCTCGTCGGGCTCGGGTTCGCCGCGGCGGCGCTTGCTCCGGCCGGCTTCGCCTGCGGCCGGCCGGCTGACCGCCCAGCCCGCGGCGAAGCCGCGGCGGAACGACAGCGTGACGTAGGTCTGCCCGACCGCGAAGGCGGCCGCGCCCAGACCGATGACCAGCACGGACGGGATCAGCACACCGGCCACGACACCGAGGAAACCGACGAAGGCGAGCAGCCGCCAGCGCAGGCGCGCCTTGTACTGCAGCAGCACCTCACCGAGCAACCACAGCGCGACGATGCCGAACGCGATGTAGAGGACCGCCCAGCCCATGTACGCCCCTCTCCCAGTGGCCGCTACGCAGTGTGGCGTATCGCGGTGCGGCCGGTCTAGGCCTGCGGGGGATGGTGCAGGCCCAGGTTCTCGTAGATTTCCAGCGTCGCCGTGGAGTTGTTCAGCGTGATGAAGTGCAGTCCGGGCACTCCCTCGGACAACAGCCGTGCGCAGAACTCCGTGGCGAATTCGATACCGATTGAGCGTACCGCCGCCGGATCGTCTTTGGCTGTGAGGATCCGCTCTTTCAGGGCGGGCGGGAAGAGCGCGTTGCTGAGCTTCGGCAACCGCTGCAGCATCTTCACACTAGTCACCGGCAGGACCTCGGGGATGACCGGGGTCTCGCAGCCCGCGGCGGCCACCCGGTCGCGCAGGCGCAGGTAGGACTCCGGCTGGAAGAACATCTGCGTGATGGCGTAGTCGGCGCCGGCCCGGCACTTGTCGACGAAGTGCTCGACGTCGGTGTCCCACTCGGTGGAACGCGGATGCATCTCCGGGAAGGCCGCGACGCCCACGCAGAAGTCACCCGACTCCTTGATGAGCCTGACGAGCTCGGCCGCGTAGGTCAGGCCCTGGGGGTGCGGCACCCAGTCGCCCATCGGGTCACCGGGCGGGTCGCCGCGCACGGCGAGCATGTTGCGGATCCCCGCGTCCGCGTACTGGCCGATGATGTTGCGCAGCTCGGCGATGGAGTGGTTGACCGCGGTCAGGTGGGCGACCGGCGTCAGCGTGGTGTCGACGACGATCTGCTGGGTCTCCTTGACCGTGGTGGCACGCGTGGAACCACCGGCCCCGTACGTCACCGACACGAAGTCGGGCGCCACCGCCTCGACCCGGCGCAGCGCGTTCCAGAGGTTCCGCTCTCCCTGGGGTGTCTTTGGCGCGTAGAACTCGAAGGAGTACGTCGTCTTGCCGGTGCCGAGGATGTCACGCACCGTGCGCGCGCGATCGGTCCTGGTGGATGCGGTTCCGAGGGCCATACCGGCAGGTTAGCCAGGGGCGGCCGGTCCCCCAACCGAAGGCCGGAAATTTGCCCGAATTTGTCGGCCTGCTGTCCACCACTTGGACATACGTGCACACCGGTGGGTGCGGCGTCAGGCCTGTCGCAGTCGCTTGGTGAACTCCGCCGCCGCCGCTCCCGGGTCCGGGGCATCGGTGATCGCCCGGACGACGACCACCCGGCGGGCCCCCGCGTCCAGGACCTCGTCGAGGTTGCCCAGGTCGATGCCGCCGATCGCGAACCAGGGGCGGTCGGTGCCCAGTGCGGCGGTGTGCCGGACCAGGTCGAGACCGGGGGCGTGGCGGCCGGGCTTGGTGGGGGTGGGCCAGCACGGGCCCGTGCAGAAGTAGTCCACACCCTGCTGCGCGGCGGCGGCCTCCGCCTCCGCCTCGGCGTGCGTGGACCGGCCTATCAGGACGTCCGCTCCGAGGATGGCGCGGGCCGCGGGGACCGGGAGGTCGCCCTGTCCGAGGTGGAGCACGTCCGCGGCGGCGGCGTGGGCCACGTCCGCGCGGTCGTTGACCGCCAGCAGCTTGCCGTGCCGGGCGCAGGCGTCGGCGAGGACCGCCAGGTGCTCCAGCTCCTCGGCCGCCTCCATGCCCTTGTCCCGCAGTTGCACGACGTCGACACCGCCGGCCAGCACCGCGTCCAGGAACTCGGCCAGGTCGCCCTGCCGTCTGCGGGCGTCCGTGCACAGGTAGAGCCGTGCGTCGGCCAGGCGCTCGCGTGCGGTGCCGGCGGCAGTCTCAGTCATGCGCGGGTCCCCCCGGTGTCGTGCGGTGCCGGCGGCGTACGGACCGTGCCCCACCGTGGCCGGGCCCCGGCGGCCGCGGCCCGTACGCCGGACGGTGTTCGGTTCGAGACGATCTGGTTCAGACGGCGAGCGCCTGGGCGCGGCGCTTCACCTCCGTGCCGCGATTCTCGCTCAGGGCCTGCGCGGGGGTCCCGGGCAGGCTCGGGTCGGGAGTGAAGAGCCACTCCAGCATCTCTTCATCCGTGAAGCCGTCGTCCCTGAGGAGCGTCAAGGTGCCGGACAGGCCCTTGACGACCTTGTCCCCGTCGATGAAGGCGGCGGGGACGTGCAGCGCCCGGTTCTCACCACGGCGTACGGCGATGAGCTGGCCCTCCTTGACCAGCTGCCGCACACGTGTCACCTCGACGCCGAGCTGTTCGGCGATGTCGGGGAGGGTCAGCCAGGCGGGGACGAGCGCATCGATCTTCGCGTCAATCTCGGTCACGGAAACAAGCCTGCCATCTGCCACTGACAGTCGGAAGCCAGGAGGGCCCACACGGGGGTGACGCGGCAGGTCGCGGGCGCTACGCCGTGGCGTCCTTCAGGGGCCTCGCCGGGTCGGTCAGCGCCTCGGGGTGCATGGGTGTGCCCGCCTCGATCAGACGCCGGCCCTGGGCCAGGTCCCTGGGGCGCCCGACGGCGAGCAGGGCCACCAGCCGGTCCTCCTTCAGCCAGCAGACCGTCCAGGCCGGGCCGGCGGGGTCACCGCGCCAGAGGGTGCGGTCGGCGGCGCCGTGGTGGCCGGCGTACTGGACGAAGCGGCCGAACTGCTCGGACCAGAAGTAGGGCACGGGATCGTAGGCCGCGGGGGTCTCGCCGATGATGTTCGCGGCGACCGTGCGGGGGCCCTGGAGGGCGTTGTCCCAGTGGTGGACGAGCAGCCGCTCCCCGTACCGGCGGGAGGGGAAGGAGGCGCAGTCGCCGACCGCGTACACGTCGGAGGCGGAGGTCCGCAGGTGTTCGTCGGCCACCACCTCGTGCTGCGTGCCGAGCTCGATGCCGGAGCCGGCCAGCCACGCCGTGGCGGGACGGGCGCCGATACCCACGACGACGGCGCCCGCGGGCAGCCGCGAGCCGTCGTCGAGCACCACCGTGCCCGGCTCGACCCGCTCCACGCGTGCGTGGGTGCGCAGCACCGCGCCGCTGTCGGCGTACCAGGACGCCATCGGCGCGGCCACCTCGGCCGGGAGCGCCCCGGCGAGCGGGCGGTCCGCCGCCTCCACGACCGTCACCGCGCACCCCGCCTCCCGGGCCGCCGTGGCGAACTCGGCGCCGATCCAGCCGGCGCCGACGACCACGATGTCGTGCTGCCGGGTGAGCACCGGCCGCAGCCGCTCGGCGTCGTCGAGGGTGCGCAGCAGGTGCACTCCGGGCACGCCCTCCGTACCGGGCAGCCGGATCGGTTCGGCGCCGGTGGCCAGGACCAGGACGTCGTACGGCACAGGCCCGGCCTCGGTGTCCAGCTCGTGGTCGGCGGGGCGCACGCCCAGCGCCACGTGGCCGAGCCGGAGTTCGATGCCGAGCGCCTCGAAGTCGATGTCGAAGGCGGAGCCTTCGGCCTTGCCGAGCAGCACCGCCTTGGACAGCGGGGGCCGGTCGTAGGGCTGATGGGGTTCGGCGCCGATCAGTGTCACGGTGCCCTTCAGGCCCTGTTCACGCAGGGCGACCGCGGTCTGCACCCCGGCCATGCCCGCGCCGACCACGACCACTCGCCGCGTCTGTGACGTGCCCTGTTCCCGCGTCTCCCGCGTCTGCTCGCTCACTCGATCACCATAGTCAACTGACTCTGCGTCAGTCAGGGGGCGTGCTCAGTGACCTGCTCCACAACGCTCGTGCCGGCTCCCGACTGCGATTCCCACTGCCAGGTCTCCTCCAGGCGCAGCCGTCCGTCGGGCAGCTCGGCGACGGTCGACGCGCAGTGCCCGGAGGAGGTGGTTCCGTCCCGTTTGAGCTGCACGTACCGGAAGTCCAGCCGGTCGCCCTCCCGGGTGCCCACCAGGTACCCGCGGACGACGTCCCCACCCGTGTACTCGGCCCAGACCTCGCCCTCCTCCTCGTGGTAGGAGAAGCGGGTGCGCGTGCCCACCTGACCGGGGGCCTGGTCGGCGACGGGCGCGAGGACGAGGCCGTCGAGCGAACGGGCCATGTACCGAGGCCTCCTTACGGGTCCGGTGCGCTGCGGGCTAGGGTGGCCACCGTACAAGCACTCGCGGGAGCCCGGACGACCGGGCTGAGAGGGAGGCTGGCGGCCTCCGACCGTACGAACCTGATCCGGGTCATGCCGGCGAAGGGAGGGGCTGGACGCCCATGTCGTCACGTACCTCGGACGTCCTCGTCATCGGGGGCGGGATCATCGGGCTGGTCACGGCCTGGCGCGCCGCGCAGCGCGGGCTCGTCACGGCCGTGCTGGACCCGGAGCCGGGCGGAGGGGCCGCGCAGGTGGCGGCGGGGATGCTGGCCGCCGTCACGGAACTGCACCACGGCGAGCAGACTCTGCTCGGCCTGAACCTGGCGTCGGCCCGCCGGTACCCGGACTTCGCGGCCGAGCTGACCGACTTCACCGGCCTGGACCTCGGCTACCGCAGGTGCGGCACGCTCGCCGTCGCGCTGGACGCCGACGACCGCGCCCACCTGCGCGAACTGCACGCCCTGCAACACCGCTCAGGACTGGAGTCGGAGTGGCTGTCCGGCCGGGAGTGCCGGCGCCTGGAGCCGATGCTCGCGCCGGGCGTGCGCGGCGGGCTGCGGGTGGACCGCGACCACCAGATCGACCCGCGCCGCCTGGCGGCCGCGCTGGTCGCCGCGTGCGAGCGGGCCGGGGTGGTCTTCCACCGGGCGTGGGCCGAGCGCTTCGCCGTCGTACGGGACCGGGCGGCCGGGGTCACCACCTCGGACGGCGACGAGCTGGGCGCGGACCAGGTGGTGCTCGCGGCGGGCAGCCTGAGCGGGCGGCTCGCGGGCCTGCCGGGGGACCTGCTGCCGCCGGTACGGCCGGTGAAGGGGCAGGTGGTGCGGCTGTCCGTGCCCGGACGGTACGCGCCGTTCCTCAACCGGACCGTACGGGCCGTGGTGCGCGGCAGCCATGTGTACCTGGTGCCCCGGGAGAACGGCGAGCTGGTCGTCGGGGCCACCAGCGAGGAAGTGGGCTGGGACACGACGGTGACCGCCGGTGGCGTGTACCAGCTGCTGCGGGACGCACACGAGTTGGTGCCCGGCATCACCGAACTCCCGCTCACCGAGACCCGGGCCGGACTGCGTCCCGGGTCCCCCGACAACGCGCCGCTGCTCGGCCCGACCGGTCTGGACGGGCTGCTGGTGGCGACCGGGCACCACCGCAACGGGGTGCTGCTCACCCCGGTCACCGGCGACGCCCTGGCGCAGGCCCTGACCACCGGCGAACTGCCGGAGGAGGCACGCCCGTTCACCCCGAAGCGCTTCAGCACGGCACTCACGGAGCAGCCCGTATGAACATCTCCGTCAACGGGGAGCGCCGGGAGATCGCCCCGGGCACCGCTCTCGACACCCTCGTGAAGTCCCTCACCACGGCGCCGCGCGGAGTGGCCGCCGCGCTCAACGAAACCGTCGTCCCGCGCGCGCAGTGGCCGGCCACGGCACTGGCCGAGGGCGACCGCGTCGAAGTCCTCACCGCCGTCCAGGGAGGCTGACCATGGCCGACGACCCCTTCGTCCTCGGCGGTACGTCCTTCACGTCCCGTCTGATCATGGGGACCGGCGGCGCGCCCAGCCTCGAGGTGCTGGAGCGGGCGCTGGTGGCCTCCGGCACGGAGCTGACGACCGTGGCGATGCGGCGGGTGGATCCCGGCGTGCACGGGTCGGTGCTGTCGGTGCTGGAGCGGCTCGGCATCCGGGTGCTGCCGAACACCGCGGGGTGCTTCACCGCCGGGGAGGCCGTGCTCACCGCCCGGCTCGCCCGGGAGGCACTGGGCACCTCACTGGTGAAGCTGGAGGTCATCGCCGACGAGCGCACGCTGCTGCCGGATCCGGTCGAGCTGCTGGACGCGGCGGAGACGCTGGTCGACGACGGGTTCACGGTGCTGCCGTACACCAATGACGATCCCGTGCTGGCGCGGAAGCTGGAGGACGTCGGCTGTGCCGCGATCATGCCGCTGGGGTCGCCGATCGGGTCCGGGCTGGGGATCCGCAATCCGCACAACTTCCAGCTGATCGTCGAGCACGCGCGGGTGCCGGTGATCCTGGACGCCGGGGCCGGGACGGCGTCGGACGCGGCGCTGGCGATGGAGCTGGGGTGTGCGGGGGTGATGCTGGCCTCGGCCGTCACCCGGGCTCAGGAGCCGGTTCTGATGGCGGAGGCCATGCGGCGGGGGGTGGAGGCGGGGCGGCTGGCCCGACGGGCGGGGCGGATTCCCCGGCGGTACTTCGCCGAGGCGTCTTCTCCCGCGGAGGGCCTGGCCGTGCTCGATCCGGAGCGGCCTGCCTTCTAGTGGCCCGGGGCCGGTCCCGGTTTTGTCTCCCACCCACGCACCACCCGTTTCCAGTCGGTTCAGAGGTGGACGTCTCCTGTGGGGCTCGTTCGCCGTTGGCGGCCTTCCGTGCGTGGGAAGCGTCACAGGTGCGCTGCAGTACCGGTCCGATCCTGGCCGAAACCGGTGGGGTGTCGGTTCCGGCTCGTACACTCGCCTGCGTGGATACGACCCTTCAGGACGCCCTTGTCGGGCAGGTGCTCGACGGCCGTTACCGTGTCGACGCGCGGATCGCGGTCGGCGGGATGGCCACGGTCTACCGGGCCCTGGACACCCGCCTGGACCGGGTCCTCGCGCTCAAGGTGATGCACCCGACGCTCGCGGCGGACGTGTCGTTCGTGGAGCGGTTCATCCGGGAGGCGAAGTCGGTGGCCCGGCTCGCCCACCCCAACGTCGTCCAGGTGTTCGACCAGGGGGCCGAAGGGGCGTACGTCTACCTGGCCATGGAGTACGTCGCCGGGTGCACCCTGCGGGACGTGCTGCGCGAGCGGGGCGCACTGCAGCCGCGGGCCGCGCTGGACATCCTGGAGCCGGTGCTGGCCGCGCTCGGCGCCGCGCACCGGGCCGGGTTCGTGCACCGGGACATGAAGCCGGAGAACGTCCTGATAGGGGACGACGGACGGGTCAAGGTGGCCGACTTCGGGCTCGTGCGGTCCGTGGACACGGTGACCAGCACGACGGGGACCGTGCTCGGCACGGTCTCGTACCTGGCGCCCGAGCAGATAGAACACGGCACGGCCGATCCGCGCGTCGACGTGTACGCGTGCGGTGTCGTGCTCTACGAGATGCTCACCGGCGGCAAGCCGCACGCCGGGGACACCCCCGCCCAGGTGCTCTACAAGCACATCCACGAGGACGTACCGCCGCCCTCGGCCGTCGTACCGGGGCTGGCGTACGAGCTGGACGAGCTGGTCGCCGCCGCCACCGCCCGCTCCCCCGGGCTCCGGCCGCAGGACGCCGTGGCCCTCCTCGCCCAGGTGCGGGAGGCCCACGCGGCGCTCGGCGACGAGCAGCTGGACGCGGTGCCGCCGCAGGCGGTCGCGGCGGCGCACGACAACGCGGAGGACCGCACGAGCGTGATCCCGCGCGCGCTCACCTCCCCCACACTCGGCTTCGCTCGCGCGGGGGGACCCCCATCGCGCCCGCTGCCCGTCGACGAGGACGGCCTCCCGGACGCCGCGGCGGCCCTCGACCGGACCAGCGTGCTCCAGTCCCCGCCCGCCGAGCCGCCGCGTCGTCGGCTGGGGCGGCCCCGGCGCGGGCTCGTCACGGTCGTCGCGGCCGTGCTGCTGGTCCTCGGAGTCGGTGCGGGGGTCTGGTACATCAACTCCGGTCAGTTCACGAGGGTCCCGCCGCTCATGACCAGGACCGAGGACCAGGCCAAGGAGCGGCTGGACAAGGCCGGGCTGGAGCTCGGGAAGGTCGAGCACGCCTACAGCGACACGGTGAAGAAGGGCACGGTGATCAGCAGCGACCCGTCGAGCGGCGCCCGTGTCCGCAGCAACGACTCGGTGACGCTGACGATCTCCGACGGCCCGAAGACGGTGAAGGTGCCCGACCTGTCGGGCCAGGAGCTGGCCAGGGCGAGGGCTCGGCTGAAGGCGGAGGGGCTGGCGCCGGGCATGGTGAACCAGCAGTTCAGCGAGGACGTGCCCAGGGGCTCGGTGATCGGCACGACCCCGGCGGCCGGCACCGTACGGCACGCCGGCTCGGCGATCGCGCTGACCGTCAGCAAGGGCAGCCCGATCGACGTGCCGGACGTCACGGGCGACGACCTGGACAGCGCGAAGCAGGAGCTTCAGGGCGCGGGGCTGAAGGTGCGGGTGTCCGCGCAGCAGGTCAACTCCGAGTACGACAAGGGCAAGGTCGCCCGGCAGACCCCGGCGGGCGACAGCCGGGCCGCCGAGGGCGACACCGTGACGCTGACCGTGTCCAAGGGTCCGGTGATGGTCGAGGTGCCGGACGTGGTGGGCGACAGCGTGGACGACGCGCATCAGCGACTGGAGGACGCCGGCTTCCAGGTCGAGGACGACCGCGGACTGCTCGGCCTGTTCGGCGACACCGTGAAGAAGCAGTCCGTGGACGGCGGCGAGAAGGCGCCCAAGGGGTCGACGATCACGATCACCATCCGGTGACGGGGATCCGGTCGGGGCATGACACCCTGAAGGGGTGACACCGCAGCACCCCGCTCCCGCCGTCCCCGCCCCCGGCCCCGCCCGCAATCCCGTGGGCGGGCACGTGCCCGTGGCCGGTGGTCTGCACTCCGTGGGGCTGTCGTACGCCCGCGAGCTGGAGGCCGAGACGGTGCAGGTCTTCGTCGCCAACCCGCGTGGATGGGCGACGCCCGCCGGGAACCCGCGGCAGGACGAGGCGTTCCGTCAGGCGTGCGCGGAGAGCGCCGTCCCGGCGTACGTGCACGCGCCGTACCTGATCAACTTCGGCTCGCACACCGAGGCGACCGTGGAGAGGTCGGTGGAGTCCCTGCGGCACTCGCTGCGGCGGGGCCGGGAGATCGGTGCGCTCGGGGTCGTGGTGCACACCGGGAGCGCGACCGGCGGCCGGGAGCGGTCCGTGGCGCTGCAGCAGGTGCGGGAGCATCTGCTGCCGCTGCTGGACGAGCTCACCCACGACGACGATCCGTATCTGCTGCTGGAGTCGACGGCCGGGCAGGGCGCCTCGCTGTGCTCCCGCACCTGGGACTTCGGACCGTACTTCGAGGCACTGGACGCCCATCCGAAGCTGGGTGTGTGCCTGGACACCTGCCACGTCTTCGCCGCCGGCCACGACCTGACCGGGCTCGGCGGCATGCACCGGACGCTGGACCTGCTGGTGGACACGGTCGGCGAGGGCCGGCTGAAGCTGATCCACGCCAACGACTCCAAGGACGTGGTGGGCGCCCACAAGGACCGGCACGAGAACATCGGCGCCGGCCACATCGGCGAGGACGCCTTCCGCGCCCTGATGACCCACCCGGCGACCGCGGGAGTCCCGCTGGTCATCGAGACACCGGGCGGCAAGGAGGGCCACGCGGCCGATGTGGAGCGCCTGAAGAAGCTCAGGGACGGCTGAGGTTCACAGCTCCGGCCCGTCTCCCGGTTCCTCCTGGTAGGAGTAGCGCTGTTCCCTCCAGGGATCGCCGATGTTGTGGTAGCCCCGCTCCTCCCAGAAGCCACGGCGGTCCGTGGTCATGTACTCGACCCCGCGCACCCATTTGGGGCCCTTCCATGCGTACAGATGGGGGACGACGAGGCGGAGCGGGAAGCCGTGCTCGGCGGTGAGGAGTTCGCCGTCCTTGTGGGTGGCGAAGAGCGTCCGCCCGGAGGCGAAGTCGGTCAGGCGGAGGTTGGAGCTGAACCCGTACTCCGCCCAGACCATCACATGGGTGACGTCGGGCGCGGGCGGGGCGATCTCCAGGATGGTCCGGGCCGGGATGCCGCCCCATTCGGCGCCGAGCATGCTGAACTTCGTGACACAGTGCAGATCGGCCACGACGGTGGTGTACGGCAGGGCCGTGAACTCCTCGTGGTTCCAGCAGTGCTTCTCGCCGTCGGCGGTGGCGCCGAAGACCCGGAACTCCCAGCGCTCGGGCCGGAACTTGGGCACCGGACCGTAGTGCGTGACCGGCCAGCCGCGCTGGATTCGCTGCCCCGGCGGAAGCCCGGGCCGTGCGGTCTCTCCCGACTCTCCAGACTCGCGCTCCACCGGCTGACCCATGACTCCATCCTGACAGACCCCGGGCAGTGCACATGACCAGGGAGGCACCAAGGCGGGCAAACCGGAAGTAAGTACGCGCTAACTTACTGAGTACGCGCTTACTGGACGATCTTCGACGCCGATGACATCATGCCGCCGCAACCTCCCCCGTTCCCCATGTGGAAGGAGCCGCCGCGATGCAGGGCGATCCCGAGGTAATCGAGTTCCTGAACGAGCAGCTCACCGCCGAGCTCACCGCGATCAACCAGTACTTCCTGCATGCGAAGATGCAGGAGAACTTCGGTTGGACGAAGCTCGCCAAGTACACACGGCACGAGTCCTTCGACGAGATGAAGCACGCGGAGGTGCTCACCGACCGCATCCTGTTCCTGGAGGGGCTGCCGAACTACCAGCGGCTGTTCCATGTCCGGGTGGGGCAGACGGTCAGGGAGATGTTCGAGGCGGACAAGCAGATCGAGGTGGAGGCGATCGACCGGCTCAGGCGTGGCATCAAGCTGATGCGCGAGAAGGGCGACATCACGTCCGCGAACATCTTCGAGGACATCCTCGCCGACGAGGAGCACCACATCGACTACCTCGACACCCAACTGGAACTGCTGGACAAGCTCGGCGAGGCCCTCTACATCGCCCAGCTGATCGAACAGCCGGAGAGCTAGGGTCAGGCCCTGGGGAGCGGCTTTTCCTAGGCCGCCTCGTCCAGGGCCGGCAGTCGGCCGGCCGGCTCACGGGTGGGGCAGGCGCCGCGGCCGAGGATGGACTGGATACGGCGGACGCAGGAACCGCAGTCGGTGCCGGCCTTGCAGGCGGAGGCGATCTGGCGGGGCGTGCAGGCGCCGTCCTCCGCGTGCTTCTTCACCTGGGCCTCGGTGACACCGAAGCAGCTGCAGACGTACACGCGGGTTCACCTCCCGATGGGATCGATCGGTCCTGCCGTCCCGATTCCTCGGTGAGGCAAACCTAACCTTACTCGCCGGGTCGGGCCCGCGAAAGCGGAGTGGGGCGCGGATCGCATGTGATCCGCGCCCCACCGACGAAGCACGCCGCTTACTGGTCCCGGTACATCTCCGCCACGAGGAAGGCGAGGTCCAGGGACTGGCTGCGGTTCAGCCGCGGGTCGCAGGCCGTCTCGTAGCGCTGGTGCAGGTCGTCGACGAAGATCTCGTCGCCGCCGCCCACGCACTCGGTGACGTCGTCACCGGTGAGCTCGACGTGGATGCCGCCCGGGTGGGTGCCCAGCTCCTTGTGCACCTCGAAGAAGCCCTTGACCTCGTCGAGCACGTCGTCGAAGCGGCGGGTCTTGTGCCCGGAGGCCGCCTCGAAGGTGTTGCCGTGCATCGGGTCGGTCACCCAGGCCACCGTCGCCCCGGACGCCGTGACCTTCTCCACCAGGTGCGGGAGCCGGTCGCGGATCTTGTCGGCGCCCATCCGGACGATGAAGGTGAGTCGGCCCGGCTCCCGGTCGGGGTCGAGGCGGTCGATGTACTGCAGCGCCTCCTCGGGCGTCGTCGTCGGGCCGAGCTTGATGCCGATCGGGTTGCGGATCCTCGAGGCGAACTCGATGTGCGCGTGGTCCAGCTGCCGGGTGCGCTCGCCGATCCACACCATGTGCCCGGAGACGTCGTACAGCTGCCCGGTGCGGGAGTCGACCCGGGTGAGCGCCGACTCGTAGTCGAGCAGCAGCGCCTCGTGCGAGGAGTAGAACTCGACGGTCTTGAACTCCTCCGGATCGGCCCCGCACGCGTGCATGAAGTGCAGCGCGTTGTCGATCTCCCGGGCGAGCTGCTCGTAGCGCTGGCCGGACGGGGACGACCGCACGAAGTCCTGGTTCCAGGCGTGCACCTGGCGCAGGTCGGCGTAGCCGCCGGTGGTGAAGGCGCGCACCAGGTTCAGCGTCGAGGCGGACGCGTGGTACATCCGCTTCAGCCGCTCGGGGTCCGGGACACGGGCGGCCTCGGTGAAGTCGAAGCCGTTGACGGAGTCGCCCCGGTAGGTCGGGAGCGTCACGCCGTCGCGGGTCTCGGTCGGCTTGGAGCGCGGCTTTGAGTACTGGCCGGCGATGCGGCCGACCTTCACCACGGGCACCGAGGCGGCGTACGTCAGGACGGCGCCCATCTGGAGCAGCGTCTTGAGCTTGTTGCGGATGTGGTCGGCGGACACGGCGTCGAAGGCCTCGGCGCAGTCGCCGCCCTGGAGGAGGAACGCCTCTCCCTTGGCGACGGCCGCCATCCGGGCGCGCAGCTGGTCGCACTCGCCCGCGAAGACGAGCGGCGGATACGACTCGAGGTCCGCGATCACTGCGCGCAGAGCCTCGGCGTCGGGGTACTCGGGCTGCTGCGCCGCGGGCAGGTCTCGCCAGGTGTTGCCAGCGCTCTGGCTGGTCTTAGCGTTCACGGTCACCCGGTAAACACTACGGGGTCATGTCGACGGATTTTCCTCCTGCTCGAAAAGTGAGACGGGGCGATCACCCTACGGACGGGCGAGCGGTGCGGTAGGGTTCCCGGCATGTTCGCGCTGACGACCCAGAACTGGTGGTGGACCGCTCATCCGGCGGCCCACTGACTGCGCGTACGCAAGACTTCGCGAAGGCCGCCCGAGGGGCGGCCTTCGGTGTTCCCGGGGTCGTTCCTCACCGACATCGACGACAGTTCGACGGAAGAGGAACCCATGGACCTGGCACAGCTCCTTGCCGACCCCCGCCCCTTCGCCCTGCTGCGCCGCCGCACCCCCGGCCGCGACGAGAACACGGTCGAGGTCCTCCTCGGCCCGGTCGTCACCCGCGACCGTCTCGCCGACCTGCCCGACGAGGGCCTCGCGCTCGTCCCCTTCCGGCAGATCGGCGAGCGCGGCTTCGACGTCCGGGACGACGGCACACCGCTCGCGGTGCTGCTGCCCGAGGAGTCGTACGAGGTCCCGCTCACCGACGCGCTGGCGGCGCTGCCCTCCCACCGGGTGCGGGTCGAGGGCGGTGGCTTCGACGTCGACGACGAGGAGTACGGCGGGATCGTCGGACGGGTGCTGCGCGAGGAGATCGGGCGGGGCGAGGGCGCCAACTTCGTGATCCGGCGGACGTACCAGGGGGAGATCCCGGAGTTCTCCAGGGCCGACGCGATGGCGCTGTTCCGGCGGCTGCTGGAGGGCGAGCGGGGGGCGTACTGGACGTTCGTCGTGCACACCGGGGACCGGACGCTGGTCGGCGCCAGCCCGGAGGTGCACGTGCGGATGGCCGGCGGCACCGTCGTCATGAACCCGATCAGCGGGACGTACCGCTACCCCGACGGGGGACCGACTCCCGAGCACCTGCTGGGCTTCCTGGCCGACGGCAAGGAGATCGAGGAGCTGTCGATGGTGGTCGACGAGGAGCTCAAGATGATGTGCACCGTCGGGGACATGGGCGGGGTCGTCGTCGGTCCCCGGCTGAAGGAGATGGCCCACCTCGCGCACACCGAGTACGAGCTGCGCGGGAAGTCCTCCCTGGACGCGCGGGAGGTGCTGAGGGAGACCATGTTCGCGGCGACGGTCACCGGGTCCCCGGTGCAGAACGCGTGCCGGGTGATCGAACGCCACGAGGTCGGCGGACGGGGTTACTACGCGGGCGCCCTGGCCCTGCTCGGCCGGGACTCCGGCGGTGCCCAGACCCTGGACTCCCCGATCCTGATCCGCACCGCCGACATCTCCCGCGAGGGCCGTCTGCGCGTCCCGGTCGGCGCGACCCTCGTGCGCGGGTCGGACCCGGCGGGCGAGGTGGCGGAAACCCATGCGAAGGCGGCGGGCGTGCTGGCGGCCCTCGGGGTGCGGCCCGCCCGGCCGCGCGACGAGCGGGAACGCCCCCGCCTGGCCGACGACCCGCGGGTCCGGGCCGCGCTGGACGGGCGCCGGGCCTCGCTGGCCCCGTTCTGGCTGCGGATGCAGGAGCGGTCCGCGAAACTCACCGGGCACGCCCTGGTCGTCGACGCGGAGGACACCTTCACGGCGATGCTCGCGCACGTCCTGCGCTCCGGTGGCCTCGACGTGACCGTCCGGCGGTACGACGAGCCCGGTCTGCGGGAGGCGGTACTCGCACACGAGGGTCCGGTGGTGCTCGGGCCGGGTCCGGGCGACCCCTCGGACCCGGCCGACCCGAAGATGCGGTTCCTGCGCGAGCTGACCGCCGAGGTGGTCCGGGAGCACCGGCACGGTGTGCTCGGGGTCTGCCTCGGCCACGAGCTGATCACGGCCGAGCTGGGACTGGACCTCGTACGCAAGCGGGTGCCGTACCAGGGGGCGCAGACGACGATCGACCTCTTCGGACGCCCCGAGACGGTCGGCTTCTACAACAGCTTCACCGCGCACTGCGACGAGGAGACCGCCCGGGAGCTGGCCGCGCACCGGATCGAGGTGAGCCGGGCGGAGAACGGCGAGGTGCACGCCGTACGGGGTCCCGGGTTCGCCGGGGTGCAGTTCCACCCGGAGTCGGTGCTCACCCTGAACGGGGCGGCGATCGTGCGCGAGCTGATCGGCCGGCTCCGCACGGCGGCGGACAGCAGGAACTGAGCGTTCCGGGCCCGGGGATCGCGCTTCCCGGGCCCGGCAGGGTTGTCAGCCGAAGAAGACGCCGACCTCCGCGTACAGCGCGGGATCGACCGTCTTCAGCTTCGCCGTGGCCTCCCCGATCGGGACGCGGACGATGCCGGTGCCGCGCAGGGCGACCATCTTGCCGAAGTCACCGTCGCGGACGCAGTCGATGGCGTGCAGACCGAAGCGGGTGGCGAGCCAGCGGTCGAAGGCGCTGGGCGTGCCGCCGCGCTGGATGTGCCCCAGCACGGTCGTGCGGGCCTCCTTGCCGGTGCGCTTCTCGATCTCCTTGGCAAGCCACTCGCCGACCCCGGACAGGCGGACGTGGCCGAAGGAGTCGAGCGACCCGTCCTTGAGCACCATCTCGCCGTCCTTCGGCATGGCGCCTTCCGCCACCACGACGATCGGGGCGTAGGAGGCCCTGAAGCGGGAGGTGATCCAGGCACAGACCTGGTCGAGGTCGAAGCGCTGCTCGGGGATGAGGATGACGTTCGCGCCGCCCGCGAGCCCGGAGTGCAGGGCGATCCAGCCGGCGTGACGGCCCATCACCTCGCAGACCAGGACCCGCATGTGGGACTCGGCGGTGGTGTGCAGCCGGTCGATGGCCTCGGTGGCGATGCCGACCGCGGTGTCGAAGCCGAAGGTGTAGTCGGTGGCGGAGAGGTCGTTGTCGATGGTCTTCGGCACGCCCACGCAGGGCACGCCGTACTCGTCCGACAGGCGCGCGGCGACCCCGAGGGTGTCCTCGCCGCCGATCGCGATCAGTGCCTCGACCTCCTGCTTGGCGAGGTTGTCCTTGATCCGGCGGACGCCGTCCTCCTGCTTGAGGGGGTTGGTCCGCGAGGAGCCGAGGATCGTGCCGCCGCGGGGCAGGATGCCGCGCACCGCGGGGATGTCGAGACGGATGGTGTCGCCCTCGAGGGGCCCCCGCCAGCCGTCCCGGAAGCCGACGAAGTCGTAGCCGTACTCCTGTACGCCCTTGCGCACGATGCCCCGGATGACGGCGTTGAGCCCGGGGCAGTCGCCGCCTCCGGTCAGTACTCCGACCCGCATGGAATTGTCCCTTCGCAGCGGTTGCCTGACGGAGAGTAACGGTAGTGGTGATGCGCGTCACACAGCGAGAGGCGGGAAGGGCAATTCCGGTGAACCGACGGGAATTTGCTTTACTCGTCGTCAAGCCCGCGTTCTATGGCGTACCGCACGAGTTCGACCCGGTTGTGCAACTGGAGCTTGCCCAGGGTGTTCTGCACGTGGTTCTGCACCGTGCGGTGCGAGATGACCAGGCGTTCGGCGATCTGCTTGTAGCTCAAACCCTTGGCGACCAGCCGCAGCACCTCGGTCTCGCGCTCGGTGAGCCGAGGCGCCTTCGGCTCGTCGGTGTCCGGAGCGGGCGCGGGCTCGGAGGCGAGCCGGCGGTACTCGCCGAGCACCAGACCGGCCAGGCCGGGGGTGAACACCGGGTCGCCGACCGCGGTACGGCGCACCGCGTCCAGCAGTTCCTCCGTGGACGCCGACTTCAGCAGGTAGCCGGTCGCGCCGGACTTCACCGCCTCCAGCACGTCGGCGTGCTCACCGCTCGCCGACAGCACCAGCACGCGCAGCGCCGGATCGGCGGCCACCAGCTCCTTGCAGACCTGGACGCCCGGCTTGACGGGCAGGTTGAGGTCCAGCACGAGGACGTCGGGCGCCGCGGCTTTCGCACGGCGCACCGCCTGCTCGCCGTCGCCCGCGGTGGCCACCACCTCCAGGCCGGACTCGGCCAGGTCCCGGGCGACCGCGTCGCGCCACATCGGGTGGTCGTCGACCACCATGACCCTGATCGGGTCCTGCCGCTGGGTCATCGCCTGTCCGCCTTCCCCCGGGAGACCTTGTCGTCCTTCGGTACCTTCAGTTCGACTTCCGTGCCCTGCCCCGGAGTCGAGACCAGCTCGGCGCTTCCGCCGAGGTCGCGCAGCCGCCCCCGGATGGACAGGGCCACTCCGAGCCGCCCCTCGCCCTCGGCCTGGTCCAGCCGCCCTTCCGGGATACCGGGTCCGTCGTCCCGTACGGTCACCACGACCTCGTCGGGTTCGTCCTCGACCAGGATCCAGGCCCGGGCCCCCTCGCCCGCGTGCCGCCGGACGTTGTCCAGGGCGGCGCCGACCGCCGCGGCCAGCTCCCGTGCGGCGCCGGGCGGGAGGAACACGGGGGCGCCGGGCTCGGCGAGGCTGACGAGCGCGCCGGCGTACGGGGCGAGCAGTGCGCGCAGGTCGACGGGGCCGGCGGGAACGTCCGGCTCCTCGACGGCCCGTACGACCGCCCCCTCGGCCGGGTCCTGGGAGGTGCGCGGGACGGGCACCAGGCCGCCGGAGACCAGCGTGCGCAGCGCCACCTCCTGCTCCCCCGCCATCCGGCCCAGCTCGGCCGCCTCGCCGCCGATGACCGCGCCGCGCCGCTGCACCATGGCGAGCACCTGCAGCACGCTGTCGTGGATGTCCCGGGCGAGCCGCACGCGTTCCCGGGTCGCGGCCTCGATCTCCAGGGCGCGGGCGAGGGTGCGCTCGGAGGCGCGGGCCACCTCGACGACGTAGCCGATGGCGATGGACGCGACCCATACGAGGATCACGTTGTGCACCGTGTCCCTGGCCGGGCTGCCGCGCTCGATCAGGTTGGCGACGGCGACGGGCGTGGAGGCGAACGCGGCCCAGCGCCAGCCGCCCTTGACGGCGAAGGCGAGGACCGACCCCGCCGTCCATATCGACGGCAGGGTGGGGCCGCCGCGGTCGATGTGCTGGGCGGTAGCCACCCATGGGGTGAGGACGATGCCGGCGAGCGCGACCGCGAGGTCGACGGCGAGGAAGCGCTTGGTGCAGGCCACCGCGTTCTGCACGCGGGGCAGCGTGGCCAGCGTCCAGACGAACAGGACGGCGTAGTAGGCGATGGCGACGCCGGGGCGGTCGTACTCGTCGTAGGCGGAGGCGAACAGGCCGACCGCGTACAGCATCGTCAGCACGCGGTAGCCGCTGAGCGCCCGCCACAGCGGCAGCTCCACCGACATCCGCATGACTCGCTCGCGCCTGGCCATGTCCCCCACGCCCCCCGGATCCCGACTCCCCCGACGCCACCGACTCCGGCTAGGACTCGGTGTTCTTCTTCCCGGCCTTCTCCGCCTTCTCGGCCTTCTCCGCCTTCTCGGCCTTCTCCGCCTTCTCCGCCTCCTTGGACGCCTTCGCGGCGTCGGCTATCCGGCGCTTGGCCGCGGTGGCGTAGATGTCGACGTACTCCTGGCCGGAGAGCCTCATGATCTCGTACATGACCTCGTCGGTCACCGCGCGCAGCACGAACCGGTCGTGCTCCATCCCCTGGTAGCGGCTGAAGTCCAGGGGCTTGCCGATGCGGATGCCGGGCCGCATCAGCTTCGGCATCACCTTCCCGGGCGGCTGGATCTTCTCCGTGTCGATCATCGCGACGGGGATGACCGGCGCGCCGGTGGCGAGGGCCACGCGGGCCAGGCCGCCGGGCTTGCCCCGGTACAGGCGGCCGTCGGGCGAGCGGGTGCCCTCGGGATAGATGCCGAACAGCTCACCGCGTTCCAGGACCTCTATCCCGCTCTTGATCGCCGCCTCGCCCGCGCCCCGCGCGCCGGAGCGGTCCACCGGGAGCTGGCCGACCCCCTTGAAGAAGGCCGCGGTGAGCCGTCCCTTCACGCCGGGCGTGGTGAAGTACTCCGCCTTCGCGATGAAGGTGACCTTGCGGTCGAGGACCGCGGGCAGGAAGAACGAGTCCGAGAACGAGAGGTGGTTGCTCGCCAGGATCGCGGCGCCCTCGGCCGGAATGTTCTCCAGGCCTTCCACCCAGGGCCTGAAGGCGACCTTCAGCGGTCCCCCGATGGCGACCTTCATCGTGCCGTACAACAACCGAGTGCCTCCTGTTCCCGTCGATCAGACCTTAACCCGGTCCGCCGTCAATGGCGCCGACGGCCCTGCCCTGGTCGGTGTCAGTGGGGTCGCGTACGGTGAAGCAACACCTGGAGTCGTTCACGCCCCCTCTCATGAACAGGAGACCGAAATGCCGGTTCTCCCTGGAGCCGAGCCGTACCGCCACGAGGGCGGTCCGGTGGGTGTCGTCCTGTGCCACGGGTTCACCGGAGCGCCGCAGTCGCTGCGCCCCTGGGCGGAGCATCATGCCGCGCACGGCCTGACCGTGTCGTTGCCGCTGCTGCCCGGTCACGGTACGAGTTGGGAGGACATGCAGGTCACCGGCTGGCAGGACTGGTACGCGGAGGTGGACCGCGAACTGCGTCTGATGCGCGAGCGCTGCGCGCGGGTGTTCGTGGCCGGCCTGTCGATGGGCGGGGCGCTGGCGCTGCGGCTCGCCGCGAAACACGGGGAGAAGGTGCAGGGCGTCGTACTTGTCAACCCGGCCAACAAGGTGCACGGCCTGTCCGCGTACGCCCTTCCGGTGGCCCGGCACCTCGTCCGTACGACGAGGGGCATCGCGAGCGACATCGCGAAGGAAGGGGCCGCGGAGCTGGGCTACGACCGGGTGCCGTTGCGCGCGGCCCATTCCCTGCGCGTCTTCCTCCGCCTGCTGGACGGCGAGTTGCCGCAGGTCACCCAGCCGTTGCTGCTCCTGCGCAGTGTGCACGACCACGTCGTGCCGGCGGCCGACTCGGCCCGTGTCCTGAGCCGGGTGTCCTCGACGGACGTAACGGAGGTCGTGCTGGAACAGAGCTACCACGTGGCGACGTTGGACCATGATGCGGACCGGATCTTCGAGGAGAGCCTCGCCTTCATCGGTCGGCTCGCACCCAGTGTCGGCAAGGAAGGGACGGCCGCAGTTGGCTGAGCACGACTCCGACCGCGAGGACCGCGAGCCGGACGAGAAGGGCGTTCCCTTCGACGAGGAGGCCGCCTGGGCGGCGATCGTCGCCGGATACGGCGAGGAGCCCGAGGACCCACCGGGCACCAGTCCGTTCAAGCCGGTCGAGGATCTCGCGCTGCCCGAGAAGGATCTCGGGACGAAGATCGACGGGAACCCCGGGAAGAAGACGGACGACGACGAAGAGGAGCGGCCGCGGCCGCCTGCCCGGCCGCTGGGCAGCTCGGTCTCCTTCGCGCCCGGGGTCGGCCCGCGCGACTACACGGCGCGGGAGGCGTCCGAGGACGACTTCGACGAGGACGACGAGGGCCACTTCGTGCCGCCCGAGCCGCCCCCGCTGCCCGACGCCGACACCACGGCCAAGTTCGCCTGGCTGGGTGTGGTCGGCGGCCCCGTCCTGCTCCTGCTCGCCGTGGTGCTCGGCTGGGACATGACCTGGTGGCTGGCGACCCTCGGGATCGGCGGCTTCCTCGGCGGGTTCACCGCGCTGGTGGTGCGGATGCGGACGGACGACGACGAGGACGGCGATCCGGGGCGGGGCGCGGTCGTCTGAGCGGCGCCTCAGCCTGCCGGGATCTCCAGGGCGGCCAGGATCACCCCGGCGGGCTGAAGGCGGTCCTGGCCGCCCCGGAAGGCGGTACCTCCCGGTGGTTCAGGCCGCGGGCACCCTCAGTGCGGCCAGCACGGGCAAGTGGTCCGTCGCCCTCATGAGGTCGGCGTCGGACACGCCGGGGTGGCCCAGGGGCACCCCGCAGCCGAGGACCTCGATGCCCTTGGTGGCGAAGACGGCGTCGATACGGCGGTGGGGCTCGTCGCGGGTCCAGGTGTGCTCGCCGCCCCAGGGGGCGGTGGCCCTGCAGTCCTGGAGGCCGTCGGCGAGGCGCCGGAAGGTCGGTCCGTCGGGGCGCTCGTTGAGGTCGCCGCCCGCGATCGCGTGCGGGGTGCCGAGGCCTGCCAGACGGTCGAGGAGCATGCCGCCCTGCTCGTACCGCTCGTCCTTCCGGAGGCTGAGGTGACAGCTGAGGACGCCGAGGCGGGCGCCGCCGAAGCGGACCACCGCCGTGGCGAAGCCGCGCCGGTGCAGTCCGGGGGTGAGCGGGAGGAGTACGTCTTCCGTCCGCTCCACCGTGGCCCGCAGATCGCAGAGGATCGCCGGGCCCGCGGCCGTCGCGCCGCCCGTGAGGACGACCAGGCCGGAGGCGGCCGCCAGGCGGGCCAGCTTCTTGCGCCAGCGGAAGAAGAGGGGGGCTTCCTGGACGAGGACCAGGTCGGGGGAGCAGGCGGTGATCACCCTGGCGAGGGCGTCGGTGTCGTCGCGCATCGAGCGGATGTTGTAGCCGAGGACGCGGATGACGGCTGAACCGTCGGGCTCGGTCCGGGAGTTCGGGAGCAGCGCCATGTGATCAATGTACGCCCGATGACCCGGGCGCGAGGTTTCCGCCTCGCGCCCGGGTACGGCACAGGTCTCCTACATGATCGGGTCCGGCTCGCGGGCCAGGTCCGCCGCGCCGACGAGTCCCGCCTTGTTGCCCAGCTGGGCCGCGATGACGTCCGCCACCGGGCGCCAGTTGCCGCCGACCAGCCAGCGCTTGTAGGACTTGCGGATGGGGTCGAGGACCAGTTCGCCCTCGTCGGAGAGGCCACCGCCGACGATGAAGGCGGAGGGGTCGAAGAGGGAGGCGAGGTCGGCGAGGCCGGCGCCGGCCCAGCGGGCCAGCTCGCGGTAGGAGTCGACGGCGACCGGGTCGCCCTGGCGGGCGGCCATGGAGATGTGCTTGCCCTCGATGCCGTCGGGGGTGCCGTCGCCGAGGCCGAGCAGGATCTCGGCGTTCTCGGGGGTGGCGTTGGCGCGCTGCTTGGCGTATCTGACGAGGGCGCGTCCGGAGGCGTACTGCTCCCAGCAGCCCTGCGAGCCGCAGCCGCACAGGAGCCCGTCCGGGACCATGCGGATGTGGCCGAACTCGGCGGCCACGCCGAAGTGGCCGCGGCGCAGCTTGTTGCCGATGATGATGCCGCCGCCGAGGCCGGTGCCGAGCGTGATGCAGATGACGTTGCGGTGGCCCTTGCCGGCACCGAACTTGTACTCGCCCCAGGCGGCGGCGTTGGCGTCGTTCTCGACGACGACCGGGAGGCCCACGCGGGCCTCGACCTCTTCCTTCAGCGGTTCCTGGCGCCAGTCGATGTTGGGCGCGAAGTAGACCGTGGAGCGCTGGCGGTTGACGTACCCGGCGGCGCCGATGCCCACGCCGACGATCTCGTGCCCGGCGCGGGCGCCCTCCACCGCCGAGGCGATGGCGTCCACGATGCCCTCGGGCGTGCCCGGGGTCGGCACCTTGAAGGTCGAGAGGATGTTGCCTTCCTCGTCGACCACGCCGGCCGCGATCTTCGTGCCGCCGATGTCGACGCCGATGGTGAGTCCCATGAATCCCTCAGTTTCGGTCGAGCCCCGCTACCGCCAACCGTACCCGAGGCGCTGCCGTCGGCTTCCCGTCGGCGGGCGGGCGGGAAGCGGGCGGCAGGGCCTTGCGGGGGCTCTCAGTCCAGGTCGATGCGCTGGCCCGGGCCGGTGCCCTCGTCCGGGTCGTCGCGGTCGGTCCAGGCCTTCCTCAGGTCGTCCTTGAGGCCGCCCGGGTCGGACGTCCAGCGCCGCTCCTGGGACTGGACGGCCGAGCGGTAGGCGGCCAGCAGCTCGTTTCCGGCGGCGGCCAGGTGGTCGAAGACGTCGGGATTGCGCTCCAGGACGGGTTCCACGGCGGCCTTCGCCTGCTGTACGACCTGTCGCACCGCCTGCTGGGCGGCGGGTCCGGCCACCGCGCCGAGCAGCGGGGACTGGAAGCCGGAGAGTTTGTCGGCGACCGCGTCGACCAGTTTGCGCAGTTCCTCTGCGGCCGAGCCCGGGGGCGGACCGTGTTCGGCACGTCGGCGGGCCTTCTCCGCCGCGAGGTCCTCGGCACAGGCCGTGGCCCAGGCGTCGGCGTCGGTCGCCCGTACCTCGTCGGCGGCCTCGGGTTCCGGGGCGTCGGGCGTGGGGCGCTCTTCGCTCATGACGGACTCCTGACTACGGTTCGCTCTTACGACGTTACCCGAACGGGCGTACTCGGGTTCACCGCCCCGCGCCGGGCCGCGGCCGGGTCACTGCTCGCGCGGCCACAGGCCGGGGTCCGGCGCGAACCGGATGCGCAGTTCGCCGTCGCGCAGCGCGGCCCCCGCCACGGTGCACCGGCGCAGCGCGGAGGGCAGCGGGACGATCCGGCGGAACGGGCCGACCGTGATCACGATCTCGTCGCCGCGCCGCACCAGGTCGAGTTCGTCCCGTATGGCGCCGGGCAGCGGAATGTGCCAGACCAGGACGCCGTCCTCGGTGATCCGGTCGGTGACGGGCCACTCGACCGGGGTGGGCGCCGGGACCTCGGGCACGGCGAGCGCGGCGAGGTCGTCGGCGCCGCGCGGGTCCCGGCCGAGGTGGGGGACGGCGTGGACCTCGTACGAGGCGCGCCACTCGGCCACGGTCTTGCCCTGCTGGGTGACGAGACCGGCTGTCCAGGGATCGTCGGCGGTCTCCGGCAGGACGCGGTTGGCGATCAGGGCCTCGGTGCGCAGGCCGCGCAGCGCGAGGCCCAGGCGGGCGGTGCGCACGGCGTCGGCGGCGGCCGGTCCGGGCTCGGCGACCAGGTGGACGGCGGTGTGACGGTCGGCGACGACCGCTTCCACGGCGGCGAGTTCGACGTCCCAGCGGGCGGCCGTCTCGTACAGCCAGTCCGCGGGCATGGGGACCCCGGCGAGCCGGCCGAGGACGGGGCGCAGGGCGCGGGCCGCCTGGCGCTCGGGCGGGAGGAGACGGCGCAGGTACCGGCGCAGTTCCTCCGGGAGGGCGAGCAGGGCGAGGGCCTGCGGGGCGGGCGGCAGGTCGACGACGAGCAGTTCGTACCGCTCGGAGAGGGCGGCGTCCCTGAGGGCGCGCAGGAAGGTCAGTTCCTCGGCGCCGGGGAGCGGGGTGACCTCCTCGGCGTCCAGCCGGGCGGCGCCGAGCAGGTCGAGGACGCTCGCGGCGCGGCCTTGGAAGGCGGTGAGGTCCTCCCGGAAGCGCTCGGTCGCGTCGGGGCGCCAGGCGGTGAGTCCGGGCGCGACCTGGACCGGGGCGGCGCCCGTGGCCGTGCCCAGTGCCGCCCCGAGGGTGTCGGTGCGGTCGGCGCTCAGCACGAGGGTGCGGGTGCCGTGCTCCGCGGCACGCAGGGCGGCGGCAGCGGCGACGGTGGTACGTCCGCAGCCGCCCGGGCCCGTGATCAGGATGGTGCGCATGGGGGTGAACGCTACCCGCGCTTCGCGGACGTTCCGGGCAACGCTACTGCTCGCCCGACTCCACCCGCTTCTTCAGCCCCGCCAGCGCCCGGTCGATGATGACCTTCTCGGCCTTGCGCTTGATCATGCCGAGCATGGGGATCTTGACGTCCACCGTCAGCCGGTAGGTGACCTCGGTCGCGCCCGCGCCGGCGGGCTTCAGGAGGTACGAGCCGTCGAGGGAGCGCAGCATCTGGGACTTCACCAGGGTCCAGGAGACCTCGTTCTCGCCGGTCCAGGTGTAGGCGAGGGTCTGGTCGTCCTTGATGGCGCCCGCGTCCATGACGAGCCGGACCTGCTCGGCGCGGCCCGCGCCGTCGGTCTTGAGGACCTCGGCCTCCTTCACCTCGCCGGTCCAGTCCGGGTAGCGGGCGAAGTCGGCGATCACCCCCATGACATCGGCCGGTGCCGCCTCGATGGTGATGCTCGAGCTGGTGTGTTCCGCCATCGCCGTGGCTCCTCCGGATGCGGCCGGTAGTCGGGTGGTCGTCGTGCGTGGTGGTGTGCGTGGCCGTCGTGCTTGGTGGTCATGCGCACGGGTGTGCAGCGGAAGGCTACCGCGCCCGCCACCAGCCGACTTCACCCCGTACCCCCCGGTCCCTCACCATTCCAGGGCCCAGGGCTTTCCGGTGCCCGCGAAGTGCCCCACGTTCACGCATTCGGTCGCCCCGATCCGCATGCGCCGGACCAGTGGCTGGTGGACGTGACCGAAGAGGGAGTAGCGGGGCCTGGTGCGGCGTATGGCGTCGAGCAGGGCGCGGCTGCCCCGTTCGAAGCGGCGGGCGACCGTGTCGTAGACCAGTTCCGGCACCTCCGGCGGGATGTGCGTGCACAGTACGTCGACCTCGCCGACGGCCTCGATCTTGGCCGCGTACTCCTCGTCGCTGATCTCGTACGGTGTCCGCATCGGGGTGCGCAGGCCGCCGCCCACGAAGCCGAAGACCCGGCCGCCGATCTCCACCCGCTCGCCGTCGAGCACGGTGGTGCCCGGCGCGGCGTACTCCCGCCACAACGGCGGCATGTCGACATTGCCGTAGGTGGCGTACGTCGGTGTGGGGAACGCGGCGAACATCTCGGCGTACTGCTTGCGCACCGCCTTCTCTATGGCGGTGGCCCGGTCGGCGCCGATGCCCGCCCACAGCCTGGCCCCGAACTCGCGCGCCTCCTCGAAGCGGCGCGCGGTGCGCAGTTCGACGATGCGGTCGGCGTTCTCCTTGCCGAACAGGTCGGGGAAGATGCCGCGCGCGTGGTCGGCGTAGTCCAGGAAGAGCACCAGGTCGCCCAGACAGATCAGCGCGTCGGCTCCCTCACCGGCCGTGGCCAGGTCACGTGCGTTGCCGTGCACGTCGCTGACCACGTGGACGCGGGTGCGGGAGCGGGCGACTGATGTGGGGGCCATGGTGATCAAGGGTAGGCCGAGCGATGCAGTTGTGAACAGTGGCGGCCGGGCCTGCGGTTACTGGCTAGTCAGTTAGTGCGTCGACTACTGTGCGCTGAGGAACATCAACCCGTGTGACGCAGCGAACATCTCGCCGGAACCCCCTGTCGAAGAAGCCATACCGGCGGGTAACGTCCGGGCAGTCCAGTCGTGCTCAGGATTTCAACAGCTGAATCTCCGAGCACTTGCCCGAGCCTTGGACCGACCGTCGCATCACACAACGTCGTGGCGCCGGCGCCCTATGAGGAGCAGCAGTCTTGCGCGAGTTCAGCCTTCCGGCTTTGTACGAGGTCCCTGCGGACGGAAATCTGACCGACATCGTCCGCAGAAACGCCGCGCAGCATCCCGACGTCGCCGTCATCGCCCGCAAGGTGGGGGGTGCGTGGCAGGACGTGACGGCCACGGCGTTCCTGACCGAGGTGCGCGCCGCCGCCAAGGGCCTGATCGCCGCAGGCGTCCAGCCGGGCGACCGGGTGGGCCTGATGTCCCGTACCCGGTACGAGTGGACGCTGCTGGACTTCGCGATCTGGAGCGCGGGCGCGGTCACGGTGCCGGTGTACGAGACCAGCTCGCCCGAGCAGGTGCAGTGGATCCTCTCCGACTCGGGCGCCACCGCCTGCGTCGTGGAGCAGTCGGGTCACGCCGCCGCCGTGGAGTCGGTGCGCGAGTCGCTGCCCGGGCTCAAGCACGTCTGGCAGATCGACGCCGGGGGTGTGGAGGAGCTGGGCCGGCTGGGGCAGGACGTCGCCGACGCGACCGTCGAGGAGCGCAGCTCGCTGGCGAAGGCCGACGACCCGGCGACGATCGTCTACACCTCGGGCACGACGGGCCGCCCCAAGGGCTGTGTCCTCACCCACCGCAGCTTCTTCGCCGAGTGCGGGAACGTCGTGGAGCGGCTGCGCCCGCTGTTCCGCACCGGTGAGTGTTCCGTCCTGCTGTTCCTGCCGCTCGCGCACGTCTTCGGGCGCCTGGTGCAGATCGCCCCGATGATGGCGCCGATCAAGCTGGGCAACGTCCCGGACATCAAGAACCTCACCGACGAACTGGCCGCGTTCCGCCCGACGCTGATCCTCGGCGTGCCGCGGGTGTTCGAGAAGGTGTACAACACCGCGCGGGCCAAGGCGCAGGCGGACGGCAAGGGCGCGATCTTCGACAAGGCGGCCGACACGGCCATCGCGTACAGCAAGGCGCTGGGCACGCCGTCGGGCCCGTCCGTGGGGCTGAAGATCAAGCACAAGGTCTTCGACAAGCTGGTCTACAGCAAGCTGCGCGCGGTGCTCGGCGGGCGCGGCGAGTACGCCATCTCCGGTGGTGCGCCGCTGGGCGAGCGGCTCGGCCACTTCTTCCGCGGCATCGGCTTCACGGTCCTGGAGGGCTACGGTCTGACCGAGTCCTGCGCGGCCACCGCGTTCAACCCGTGGGACCGGCAGAAGATCGGGACGGTCGGGCAGCCGCTGCCCGGCTCGGTGGTCCGCATCGCCGACGACGGCGAGGTGCTGCTGCACGGCGAGCACCTGTTCAAGGGCTACTGGAACAACGAGGCGGCGACCGCCGAGGCGCTGGCCGACGGCTGGTTCCACACCGGTGACATCGGCACCCTCGACGAGGACGGATACCTCAAGATCACCGGTCGCAAGAAGGAGATCATCGTCACGGCGGGCGGCAAGAACGTCGCCCCCGCGGTGATAGAGGACCGCATCCGGGCGCACGCGCTGGTCGCGGAGTGCATGGTGGTGGGCGACGGACGGCCGTTCGTGGGCGCGCTGGTCACCCTCGACGAGGAGTTCCTCGGCCGGTGGTGCGCCGAGCACGGCAAGCCGGCCGGCTCCACCGCGGCGTCGCTGCGCGAGGACCCGGATCTGCTGGCGGCGATCCAGGCCGCGGTCGACGACGGCAACGCCGCGGTGTCGAAGGCGGAATCGGTGCGGAAGTTCCGCATTCTGCCCTCCCAGTTCACGGAGGAGTCGGGCCATCTCACGCCGTCGCTGAAGCTCAAGCGCAACGTGGTGGCGAAGGACTACGCGGGCGACATCGAGGCGATCTACGCGAAGTAGCCGTCCGGGCGGTCACCCCTTCCACCGCGGCTCATGGCGCGATGTCCTCGGCGAGGACCCGCGCCATGAGGCGTTCGGCGAGCGCGGTGATCGTCACGAACGGGTTGACGCCGGTCGAGCCGGGCACGAGCGAGCCGTCGGTGATGTAGAGCTTCGAGTAGCCCTTCACCCGGCCGTAGTCGTCGGTGGCCTTGCCCAGGACGCAGCCGCCCAGCGGGTGGTAGGTGAAGTCGTCCGCGAAGACCTTGCTGGTCGAGCCGAACAGGTCGTAGCGGTAGATGGTGGCGTTCGCCGAGTTGATCCGGTCGAACAGCTTCTTGGCCATGGCCACCGACACCGCGCTCTGGGCCGCCGTCCAGCCCAGCTTCACCGAGCCCGACGCGGAGTCGTAGGTGAATCTCGCCCGTTGCGGGTTCTTGGTGATGGCGAGGTACATGCTGACCCAGTGCTCGATGCCCATGGGCAGCGGGGCGATCTCGGCGAAGACCGGGTTGTCGGCGTTGGCCCAGTCGTCGATGCCCATCACGGGCATGGTGGCCTGGTGGGCGCCGACGGTGTCCCAGACGTGGTTGGCGCGGCCCACCATGGTGTTGCCGTTGGTGCCCCAGCCGGCGCCGACGTTCGCGTCCAGGTCGGGCAGGGTGCCGGTGTCCCGGGCGCGGACGAGGAGTTCGCTGGTGCCGAGGCTCCCGCCGCCGAGGAAGAGGTACGTGCAGCCGTAGCTCTTGGTCTCGACGACCTTGCCGGTGGTGTCGATGCGGTCGGCGGTCAGCACGTACGAACCGTCGCTCGCCCGGCTGATGCTCCGCACCTTCTCCAGGCTGTGGACGGTGACGTTGCCGGTGCCGAGCGCGGCGGCGAGATACGTCTTGTCCAGGCTGCGCTTGCCGTAGTTGTTGCCGTAGATGACCTCTCCGGCGAGCGCGGACTTGGTCGCGGTGCCGGCCGCCTCGCGCTGCATGTAGCCGAAGTCGTAGACGTTCGGCACGAAGGTGGTCTTCAGGCCGGCGGCGGTGGCGGCCTTCCGGGAGGTCCGCGTGAACTGGTACCACTCGGTCGACTCGAACCAGGCGGGGTCGATGCTGTTGACGCCGAGCATGGCGCGGGCGCGCGGGAACCAGGTGCCGTACATCTCGTTCGCGTCCACGGTCGGGAACAGCTCGGCGAAGTACGACTGCGGCGGGGTGACCGCCATCCCGCCGTTGACCAGGGAGCCGCCGCCGACGCCCCGGCCGACGTAGACGGACATGGCGTCGTAGTGCACGCGGTCGAGGGCCCCGGGGTAGGGGGTGATGTCCCTGTTGACGAGGTCGAGCCACAGGAAGGTGGCCAGCGGTGCCTCGGTGCGGGTGCGGAACCACATGGACCGCTGGTCCGGGGCGGTGGTGGTGCAGAACACCTTGCCGTCGGAGCCGGTGGTGTTCCACAGGCGGCCCATCTCGAGGACGACGGTACGGATCCCGGCCTGGCCGAGGCGGAGGGCGGCGACGGCACCGCCGTAGCCGGAGCCGATCACGATGGCCGGGGCGGACTCGACCGCCGCGGGCTCCACCGCGTGGGCCGACTGCAGGCCGACGCGGGTGAAGCCGAGGGTGGCCGCCGTCTGCAGGGCGGCCATACCAAGGATATGACGTCTCGTCAGCTGACGCTGCATCAGTTTGGCTGTCATGCGCGCAGCATCGGCGGATTATCGGCCTCCGGCTAGAGGAGCGCTTTCAACTTCTCGGCCAAAAGGTCCCAGCGCCACTTCTCCTCGACCCAGCTCCGTCCTCGCTCGCCCATCCGGCGGCGCAGTTCGGCGTCGCCGAGGAGGGTGACGATCCGTTCGGCGGCGTCGGCCGGGGAGCCGCCCCGGACCACCCAGCCGGTCTCGCCGTCGAGCACCGCGTCGGGGGCGCCGCCGGAGTCACCGGCGACGACGGGCAGCCCGGTGGCGGAGGCCTCCAGGTAGACGATGCCGAGGCCCTCGACGTCCAGACCGCCCCGGCGGGTCCGGCACGGCATGGCGAAGACGTCCCCGGCACCGTAGTGCGCGGGCAGCTCGGCCCAGGGCACGGCGCCGGTGAAACGCACCGAGTCCGCCACCCCGGTCTCGTGGGCGAGGCGGCGCAGGTCCCTCTCGTAGGGCCCGCCGCCGACGATCAGCAGTACGGCGTCCGGCTCCGCCGCGAGGATCCGGGGCATGGCCCGGATCAGCGTGTCCTGGCCCTTCCTCGGCACCAGCCGGGAGACGCACACCACCACGGGCCGCTCGGTCAGCCCGAGCCGCGCCCGCACCTCGGCGCCGCCCGAGCCCGGATGGAACGTCTTCTCGTCCACCCCGGGCGGCAGCTGCACCATCCGACCGGCCGCCTCGGGGCTGAGCGCCGTGGCGATCCGCGAGCGCGTGTACTCGCCCAGGTAGGTGATGGTGTCCGTCGACTCACCGATCCGGTGCAGCAGCTGCCGCGCGGCGGGCAGCTGGGCCCACCCGGCCTCGTGCCCGTGGGTGGTGGCCACCAGCCGACGGGCGCCCGCCTTCCTGAGGGCCGGGGCCATCAGCCCGAGCGGGGCCGCCGCCCCGAACCACACCGATGTGCACCCGTGCTCCCGGAGCAGCCCGACGGCCCGCCGGGTGGCCCGCGGTGTGGGCAGCAGCATGGTGGTGCGGTCGCGCACCACGGTGAACGGCTGCTCGGCGTCGAACGCGGCCGTCGCCTCGATGCCCTCCCGGCTCCGCTTCCAGGTGGAGGCGAGGACGACCAGCCGGTCCGGGTCCAGACGCAGCGCCATGTTGTGCAGGAACGCCTGGATGCCGCCGGGCCGGGGCGGGAAGTCGTTGGTGACGATCAGGGTCTTGTGCATCGCCGCCGACCCTACCGAACGCGCCGTGACCCGGCCCGGAGCGGCCGTGTGTGTGGCATGCTCACAGCCGGGCAGGACATCATGTTCCCCTCGAGTGGAATCGAACGGCAGGGGATCGTGTGAAGACGAAGGGCGCCGGGTGGTCCCTGGCAGGGCTGTCCGTGGCCTGGGCCGCGACCCGGCTGGTGGTGCTGCTCTACGTCCTCCGGGTGCTCGTCCTCCCGGGCGCGGACGTCACGTCCGACGTGTCCGTGACCTACCGGGGCTGGTACGAGGTGCTGCGCACCGGCACCTTCCCGCTGGACGACGTGACCTGGCAGTACCCGCCCGCGGCCGCGCTGGCGATCCTCTCCCCCGCCACCCTGCCCTTCCTCAGCTACACACACGCCTTCTTCGTCCTGGCCGTCCTCGCCGACCTGGCCGTGCTGGGCCTGCTGCTGTACACCGGCCGGCGCCCCGGCAAGTCGTTGCGCGGCGCCTGGGTGTGGGTGGTGGGCGCCCCGCTGCTCGGGCCGACCCTGTACGCCCGCTACGACGTGATGGTGACCGCGGTCGCGGTGGCCGCGCTGCTCGCGGGTGCGCAGCGCCCCCGGGTGATGGGTGCGCTGGTGGGTTTCGGGGCCATGCTCAAGGTGTGGCCGGCGCTGCTGCTGGTGGGTGCCGTACGGCGCCGCGCGTGGGGCGCGGCGGCGGCGACCGCGGCGGGCCTGGCCGCGGTGTTCTCGGTCGCCATGCCCGGCTCGTTCGCGTTCCTCACCTTCCAGCGCGACCGCGGCACCGAGGTGGAGTCGCTGGGAGCCCTGGTCTTCCATGTGGCTCGGCACTTCGGCTGGCGGGGCGAGGTGCTGCTGAACTACGGCTCGATCGAGTTCCTCGGTCCGTACGTCGACGTCGTGAGCACCGTGGCCCTGACGCTGACGGCGGCCTGCTTCGGATGGCTGCTGCTGTGGCGGATGAACGCGAACCGGTTCCGGCCCCACACGCTCGCGGACGCGGCCTTCACGGCGGTACTGATCTTCACCGTCACCAGCCGGGTGATCAGCCCCCAGTACATGGTGTGGCTGGTCGGCCTGGCCGCGGTCTGCATGTGCTTCCGGGCCGACCGGATGGGCCTGCCCACACTGCTGGTGCTGGCGGCGACCCTGGTGACGGTCCTGGAGTTCCCCACCAACTTCACCCATGTCATCGCCAGCGACTGGTACGGCACCGGCCTGCTGTTCCTGCGCAACGCCCTGCTGGTCGCCGCCTCGGTCACCGCGGCCCGCCGCCTGTGGCGCTCCACGGTCGCCCCGTCCCGGCTGCCCGCGCTGCCGAGCCCGAGCTCGCCCTCGGCGGAGACCCCGGTCTCCCCCTGATCCCGGACCGGACCACCCGGCCCGGACCACCCGGCCCGGACCACACGGTCCGGCCGCACGGACGGCACGGCCGGGGCCCCGCGCTGCCGTCGGTCCGCCGGCTCAGCCGAGTCGGTCCCGGACGTAGGCCTGCCACTGCGTGGTGAAGTCCTGCGGTGTCGTGCCGAGGACCTTCTTCAGCGCGTCCTCGACCGCGCCCGCTCGCTTTCCGTGCGCGCCGACGGCCCGGTAGAACTCGCCGAGCCGGATCTCGCCCCAGCGGTCGGCGATCATCCGGCAGGCCAGCCAGCCGCTCTCGTACGCCCGGGCCAGGGCCACGGCGTCCGTGCTGAAGCCGAAGTCCTTGTCGGCGGGCAGATGCGCCGGGACGTGCCCGTCCCGGACCGCCCGCGCCAGCTCCGGCGCGGCCTGTGGCGCCGTGCGGCCCGTGCCCAGATAGCCGATCCAGTCGGCGTAGCCCTCGGAGAGCCACAGCGGGGTGGCGGCGCCGGTGTGGGCGCGGGTGGCCACGTGGGTCGTCTCGTGGGTGAGCACGACCTGTTTTCCGATGGCGCCGAGGATGGCGTAGGCCTCGGGGTTGACGATGACCCGGTCGGCGGGCGCACCGCCGGAGCCGCCCACCTCTCCGGTGGTGACCGCGGCGATTCCCCGGTAGGAGGAGGCGGGCGAGCCGAGCAGCCGGGCCATCCCGTCCAGGTCCCGCGGTACGAGCAGGACGACCCGCCGGGTCCAGTCCGCGCCCCATACCCGCGACACCGCGGGGACGGCGCGGTCGGCGAGGCGGGCGTAGCCGCGCAGCTCGGCACCGGACTGCCCGACCCCGAGCACCAGGCTGTGCTCTCCCCGTGCGGCCGTCACGGTGCCCTCGTCCCACAGCTGCTGCCCGGCCTTCTTCGCGGGCCGGTCGGCGGCGACGTACCAGTGTCCGTCGGTGGTGCGCCCGAGGGTGAGCCTGCGGTCGGTGGTGACGGGCGCCCGGTCGTAGTCCCGGACCCGGTAGCTCAGCCGGGCGTCGGCGCTGGCGCCGGTGCCATCACGGTGCAGGGCGGTCAGCCGGTAGGCCCAGGACGTCAGCGGCACCGCGCGCAGCTGCCGGTACTGCGCGGGGCTGCCGGTCTCGTCGTACGCCGCTTCGTCGTGCCGCAGCAGGGCCGCCGCCCGGCGGTCCAGCACCTGCTGCACCTGCGCCTTCGCCGAGTCGGTACCGGACTGCCCGCCGCACCCCGTCAGGGAGGTGAGCAGCAGACAGAGCCCCACCAAGGGGGCGTGCCACGCCCGTCCGCGTCCAGCCACCTGCCGATGGTACGGCCCGGCGCGGGAAAGTCAGGGCCGGGTGACCGAGGAGATCGGCATCATCCCGACCGGGTCGTAGCGCACCGGTGCACCGGGGTAGGGCGCGTGGATCACCTGGCCGTTGCCCGCGTACAGGCCGACATGGCCGGCATCGGAGCGGTAGACGACCAGGTCGCCGGGCCGGGCCTGGGAGAGGGGGACCTGCCGGCCGGCGTACCGCTGCTCCTGCGAGGTGCGCGGCAGATGGACGCCCGCCTGTGCGTACGCCCACTGGGTCAGGCCCGAACAGTCGAAGGCCGAGGGGCCGTTCGCGCCCCAGACGTAGGGGCGGCCGAGGGCGGAGCGGGCGGCGGCGACGGCCGCGGCGGCGCGGGCGTTCGGGGCGGTGGCACCGAAGAGATCGGAGATGCCGCCGCGGCCCGAGCGGGAGGCCCGTACGTAGGCGGCGCGCTCGGCGGCGGGCAGGGAGTTGAGCAGCTGCCTGGCCCGGGCGAGCTTCTTCTCCACGATCCGCTTGCGGGCGGCGACCTGCTTGCGGCTCCGCTCGAGTTCGGCGAGTTTCCCCGCGGTCCGGTCACGTTCCCGGGCGAGTTCGCGCATCGCCGTCTGCAACTGGGTGAGCCGGTCGGACTGGCGGGCACCGATCCGGTCGAGGGTGGTGGCCTTGTCGAGGTAGTCGCCCGGGTCGTCGGAGAGCAGCAGGGCGACGGTCGGAGCGAGGCCCCCGGAGCGGTACTGGGCGCCGGCCAGCGAACCGAGCGAGTCGCGCATGGCGTTGATGCGCTGCTGCTGCCGGGCGATCCGGTCCTGGGCGTCGCCGACCTCCTCGCGCAGCCTGTCGGAGCGCTCGTCGGCCTTGTCGTAGGCCTCGGTCGCCTGCTCGGCCTGCCGGTAGAGCCGGTCCACCTCGGCGCGCGTGTCCTCGTGCGGCGCGGCGCTCGACGGTACGGCGCCGAACGCGGCGGTGGCGACGGACAACACGCACAGGGCGGTGCCGGCGCCCCGGTCGAACCCGGACGGTGCTGGACGGCGATGGGACCCCACGGGAAACCGCACTCCTTCCGCTGGCGGATGTCTGGCAGAGCTCGGCAGACAGTAGCCGTGCGGACACGCAGCGTCCAAGGAGGCCGGGGGCCCGGCAACCCGACGCCCCGCCGCTGACGCAGGTCACCGGCGGGGCGTGGAGTCAGTTTCCGGTTGTGGTGAATCGCCCGTTCGGGCGCACCCACGGGACCGCGAGGGGCGGCCCGCGCAGGGTCAGCCGATGCGGACGCCGAACTCGAACGTCATGTTGCTCATCGCCTCGTAGCGCACCACGGCACCGGTGTGCGGGGCGTGCAGCACCTGCCCGTTGCCCGCGTACAGGCCGACGTGGTGGTAGTCGCCGAAGAAGATGACGAGGTCGCCGACCTTCAGGTCCGCCTGGTTGTAGATGCGCGTACCGGCGTTGGCCTGCGCCTCGGAGGTGCGCGGGATGGAGACGCCGGCCTGGGCGTAGGCCCAGGAGGTCAGGCCCGAGCAGTCGAAGGCGGACGGGCCGGTGGCGCCCCACTGGTAGGGCGAGCCGATCCTGGTCTGGGCGGCGGCGAAGGCCGCGGCGGCACGGCTGGAACCGGGCGGGGTGTCGCCCAGGTTGACGCGCTCGGTGGAGGAACGGCTGGCGCGGTTCTGCTCGGCGGCGAGGGCCGCCTTCTCCTTGGCGGTCAGGGTGTTGAGCAGCTTCTGCGCCTCGGCCAGCTTGCCCTGGACTTCCCGCTTCTTGTCACCCAGTGCGGTGCGGGTGGAGGCGAGGTCCTTGAGCTTCTCGGTCGCCTCGGCGCGCTCCTGGGCGAGTTCACGCTGTTTGTCCTGAATTTCCTTCAGGGCCTCGACCTGCTGGCTGCTCAACTGGTCGAGAGTGGAGGCCTTGTCGAGGTAGTCGTCCGGGTTGGAGGACAGGAAGAGCTGGACCGAGGGGTCGATGCCGCCGGTGCGGTACTGCGCGGTGGCCATCGAGCCCAGGCCGTCGCGGAGCTTGTTGAGCTCCTGCTGACCGCGGGCGACGTTGTCCTGGATGGTGGAGATCTCCTTCTGGAGCTTCTCCTGCTTCGCCTTGGCTCCGTCGTACTTCTCGGAGGCCTGCTCGGCTTCCTCGTAGAGCTTGTCGACCCTGGCCTTGACCTCGCTCTTGCTCAGCTTCTCGCTGGGTGCGGCGTTGGCGGCGTTCGCGCTGAACGCGACGGCGGCGGCTGCTGCGGTGGTCAGCACGGTGACACGCGTGCGACTGGGCTGCTTGGGTCGACGGTGGGACGCCACGACAGGCGAACTCCTTCTTGTGAGTGATCACCCGCTCGGAGGTTCGAGCCCAGACCCTAGTGACCCTCTTGTGATCAGATCAAATCCTCACACCAAAAATCCTCGTCACGCAATGCATTCTTTGCACTCAACCCACATGGAGTGATGCGCGGTTGACACTACGTTGCGTGACAGAACCGCCAATTCGGGCATTAAACCTCTACGTTGGCGTTTTCAGGACAGGCGCTTCAGAAGCACCGCAGAAGCCACCGGACGGGCCCCCGCCCTGGCGACCCCGTCGGCCACCTCGCGGTCCGTCGAGGCGACGATGACCGGGCGGCCCGGCGGCTCCGCGCGCACCAGCTGGCGGATGAGCTCGTCGGCCGTGACGCCCGGCTTGGAGAACAGCACCCGCACCCCGCGCGGCGGGGCCAGCAGCACCGGCGCGGCCAGTTCGGCCCCGTCGAAGACGCACGTCACCTCGGCGCCGGTCTGGGCGGCGAGCTGGGAGAGCTGGCCGAGCAGCCGCAGCCGCTGCTTCTCCAGCGGCATCTGCGGATAGCCGGTCTTGGTGACGTTGTAGCCGTCGACCACCAGGTGCGCCTGCGGCAGGGCGAGGAGCTGGTCGAGGATCGCGGGATCGTTCTCGGACAACGCCCGTGCGGCGATGTCCTTCGGGGTCATCCGTCCCGGTTCGACCGCGTCCACCGTCTCCGCCGGCCGCACCGACACCGGCGGCAGGGCCAGCTCCCGGCGCAGCCCCTGCGTCGCGTCCAGAAGGGTGTCAAGGAGCAGCCGGACGCGCATGTCCTCCACACTGCGCCCCTCGCGGGCTGCTCTGCGCGTGGCCTCCAGCGCGGCCTCGGCCTCGCCGAGGCGGGACTTGAGCCGCCGGGTCTCGCTCTCCGCGGCGGACACCTGGGCCTGCCCCTCGGCCCGCACCACCTCGATCTCGCCCTGCACCCTGCGCAGGGCCGCCTCGCCGCGCTTGACGTCGCTGAGGGCGGCGCGGAGCTTGCGGTGAAGCGATTCCGCTTCCCTCTTGGCCGACTCCAGCTCGGCGCGCAGCCGCTCGGTCTCGGCCCGGGTCTGCTCACGGGCCCGGTCGAGCTCCTCGCGCAGCCGCTCCAGCTCGGCGCGGCTCTCCTCGTCGGCGCGCTCGGCGTCCGCCCGCAGGGCCTCCTCGCCGGCCGCGGTCACCAGCTTCACCCAGCCCGCGGGGCGCAGTACGTAGGCCGCGGCCGCCACGTCGAGCGGGTCCGCGGCCGGAGGCGGGGAGCCCGAGTCGAGGGCGCCGGTGAGTTCCGGCTGGGCCTCTCTGAGTTTCTCGCCGATGCGCTGGCGGAACAGCGGCTCGGTCTCCAGCGCCGCCGCCATCGCGTTGCCCGCGAACTTCGCGCGACGGTTGGGGGCGAAACGGGCGTACTGCCGTAGCTGGGCGGGTAGTTCGGCGACCGTCAGCCCGCCGAAGCCGTCCGAGACGATCTGCACGACCCGCCGCCGCACGCCGTCGGGCAGCGGACGGTCAAGCACCTCGGCGGTGCCGTCGCCCGGCCCCCCGCCCGTGGTCTCCACCATCCGTCACACCCCATCACGTGTGCGTCGCTCCGGTCAGGAGTCGGCGCCCGGCCTGTCCACGAGTTCCACCTGGTCCACCGCGTTGCACCAGCGGCAGCGCACCGACTCGATGGTCTCACTGACCACCTCCCGCTCCTCGACCTTGGGCTCACCGGCGAGGTCGAGGTGGACGTACTCGACGACCTTCGACGAGCGGGTCACGTCGAAACGGGTGAGGTTGCCGCAGAGGGTGCAGCGCCACCGGGTCTCGGCGGTCGGCAGGGGAACCGGCATCGTGACTGTTCGCTTCCTTCTAGTGTCCGTGGTCCGTGACACATCGTCTCCGCGACGCGTGTGGCTCGTAACCCTACGGCCTGGCGGCGACTCGCCGCCCGTCCGTCCACGGCGGCGAGGCGGTCCGTGCGCTTGCGTCCCGTTACGTCATGCTCTGTAGCCATGGTCAGCAAGTCGACGCCGATGACGTACGCCCTGATCGTCCTGTGCTGTCTGCTGTTCCTGCTCGGGCCGGCGGGCGGGCTGAATCCGGTCTACGGCTCCGGCGACGCCCTGCTCGCCGCCCAGCGGGCCTACTTCCGGCACTGGGGGGTGATCCCCGCCGAGCTGTTCGACGGCCCGGCCCGGACGGCCCTCACCCCGGCCACGGCGCTGTTCGTGCACGGCAGCTGGGTGCACCTGCTGGGCAACATGCTCTTCCTCTACGTCTTCGGGGCGATGACCGAGGAACGCATGGGCCGCGTCCAGTTCATCCTGTTCTACGTCGGCTGCGGCTATCTGGCGCTGCTCGGCTACGCCGCCGCCAACGCCGCCTCCGAACAGTCCCTGGTCGGGGCCTCGGGGGCGATCTCGGCGGTCCTCGGCGCGTTCCTCTACCTGTTCCCCGGCGCCCGCGTCACCAGTCTCCTCCCGTTCCTGTTCTTCCTCCCGCTGCGCTTCCCCGCCTGGATCGTCCTGCCCTTCTGGGCGGCCCTGCAGTGGCTGGCGGCGGGCCGTGCCCCGCAGGGCCCGGGTGTGGCGTACCTGGCCCACCTGGTGGGCTTCGGGCTGGGCTTCGTCCTCGCGTGGGTGCTGTTCGGGCGGGCCACCAGGGGCTGCCCTAGAGTTGAGGCCGCCCCAGCCCCGGCCCCCGAGGGAGAGAACCAGCCGTGATCACCGCGATCGTGCTCATCAAGACCAGCGTGGACCGGATCCCCGAGATCGCGGAGCAGATCGCCGCGCTGGACAGTGTCAGCGAGGTCTTCTCGGTCACCGGCACCTACGACCTGATCGCCATGGTCAGGGTGAGCCGGCACGAGGACCTGGCGGATGTCATCCCCGGCCGGATCAGCAAGATCCCCGGCGTGGAGGCCACCGACACGCACGTGGCGTTCCGCACCTACTCCCAGCACGACCTGGAGGCGGCGTTCGCGATCGGGCTGGACAGCTAGGACGGGCCGACGAGGGCCTCGTTTCGGCCGGAGGCCGCGTGGAGCCGGTTGCCGAGCCGGGGGTCAGACGGCCGGAACGCAGCGGCCGTCCTCGGTCCGGTAGCGCCACTTGGCACCGTCCCGCACCAGTTCCTTCACCGCGGACACGAACCGCTCCACGTGCTCGTCCGGTGTGCCCGCGCCGAAGCTGACCCGGACGGCGTTGAGGGACTTCTCGCCGGGCGCCGCCTCGGGGGCGCCGCACTCGCCCTGCGTCTGCGGGTCGCTGCCCAGCAGGGTGCGGACCAGGGGGTGGGCGCAGAACAGGCCGTCGCGGACGCCGATGCCGTACTCCGCGGAGAGCGCGGCGGCGAAGTGGGAGCTGTTCCAGCCCTCGACGACGAAGGAGATGACGCCGACGCGCGGGGCGTCGTCGCCGAAGAGGGACAGCACCCGGACCTCGGGGACCTCCGCCAGGCCCGCGCGGACCTCGGCGATCAGGTGCTGCTCGCGGGCGACCAGGCTCTCGAAGCCCGCCTCGGTGAGCGCCTTGCAGGCCGAGGCGATGGAGTAGGCGCCGATGACGTTCGGGGAGCCGGCCTCGTGGCGGGCGGCGCTGTCGTGCCACTCCACCTCCACTCCCCCGTCGTCGCGCCGGGTGACCTTGCGGCTGGCGCCGCCGCCCGCGAGGTACGGCTCGGCCGCGCGCAGCCAGTCGGCACGGCCGGCCAGCACACCGGAGCCGAACGGGGCGTACAGCTTGTGCCCGGAGAACGCGACCCAGTCGACGTCCAGCTCCCTGAGGCTCACCGGGTGGTGCGGGGCCAGCTGGGCGGCGTCCAGGACGATCCGGGCGCCGTGCGCGTGGGCGGCGGCGGCCAGTTCGCGGACCGGCCAGAGCTCACCGGTGACGTTGGAGGCGCCGGTCACGCACACCAGGGCCGGGCCGTGGCCCCCTCCGGTCGGTACAGGGCGGCCGGCGAGGGCCCGCTCGAGGGTCTCCACGGCCTGCCGCGGGGTGCGGGGGGCGTCGAGGTAGGTGACCCGGGCGTCCTGCCAGGGCAGCAGGGAGGCGTGGTGCTCGGTCTCGAAGACGAAGACCTGGCAGCCCGCGGGGAGCGCGCGGGCGAGGAGGTTCAGGGAGTCCGTGGTCGACCGGGTGAAGACGACCTGGTCGTCCGCCCGGCAGTCGAGGAACTCGGCGACCGTGGCGCGGGCGTTCTCGAAGAGGTCGGTGGACAGCTGCGAGAGGTAGCCGGCGCCCCGGTGCACGCTGCCGTAGTAGGGGGCGTACGCGGCCACGTCGTCCCAGACCCGCTGGAGCGCGGGGGCGCTGGCCGCGTAGTCGAGCGCGGCGTAGGCGACCTCCCCACCGGTGACGAGCGGGACGGTGACGTCCCGGCCGAGAACGGGCAGCGGGGCACAGAGGGACTGGTCGGCGGCAACGGTGCGGACGGACATGGGTGTACTCCTGTGAAGGCAGGCGGAACTCACCGCACGAGCGGACGGCGCTCAAGCACGGATGAGGTGAAAAGGGGGATGCGGAGGCGGGGCTCGACGCCCTAGCGCATTCGCTTGCTCACAGAAGGCTCCCTCGACGACCAGGACCCCTGGCTTGCGAGGGGTCCGCGCTTGCCGCGGACCTCGCTGCCCACGGCCTGGTCTTCACCCGGGGCACCCCGCCACGGACGGAGGGTTGCCGGACAGTCGGCCGGGGCCGAATGACTGTCACTCATGACCTGGTCACAGAAGTTACGTGGCTGATCACCGGCCCGCAACTCATGTCCGGATGGCGGACGGGAGTCTCACCGCACGACGTGGTGCCCGTGGTGCCGGGACCAGCGCACGCCGAACAGCACCAGGTCGGCCACCAGGATCACCGCACCGATGACCAGGAGGTAGAACAGCCCCTGTGCCGCCACGCCGATGAGCCCCAGGATGACGGCCACGAGGATCAGGAACAGGAAGAGCGCCATGGGTGACCGCCTCCTCCGACGGGCCGGTCAGCCGCGCGCCAGCCGGCGCCCGCGTTGGACATCGGCCTCGTAGGGCCTGTCGTAGTGTTCGTAGATCTCGTGCTCCCGCTCGACCGGCAGGACGTCGTCCATGCCGATGGACGGTGCCTTCTTCACCTGCCCCCTGGAGTGGGCCACCTTCACGTACCCGGGACCGAGGGTCGCCTCGTCGAGGGGGACGAAGACGAGCCGGTGCCGGGTCGGCAGTCCGGTGCGGACGGTGACCATGGCAGGAGTGTCGGTGGTGGTGTCCACGTAGACCGCTTCCAGGGCACCGATCTTGCGGCCCCTGGGATCGATCACGTCACGGTTGCGCCACTCGCGGATATCGGCTGAGTGGATCATGCCTCGCTCCTTGCGGCCCGTGTCCCCGGGCACCCCACGCCGAGACGGAGCAGCCGCGGGGCCACGTTTTCACAGTTTCACTCTACTCCCGCGGCTGCTCCCCGTCGGGGCAGTCCCTACGCGTTGCTCGCCGCCACCCAGCGGTCGAGGGTCCGCCTGGCCGCCCCGGAGTCGATCGACTCGGCCGCCTTGCGCATCCCGGCACGCAACTGCTCGGCCAGCGGTTCTCCCGTCGGGTCCAGGGCCACCAGCGCCGCCGCCGAGTTCAGCAGGACGGCGTCGCGGACGGGCCCGGTCTCGCCGTCGAGCAGACGCAGCGCCACCTCGGCGTTGTACGACGGGTCGCCGCCGCGCAGCGCCTCCACCGGCACCAGTTGGATGCCGACGTCCCGCGGGTCGAAGGTCTCCTCGGTGACCTTGCCGTCCCTGACCACCCAGACGTGGGAGGTGGAGGTCGTGGTCAGCTCGTCGAGGCCGTCGTCACCGCGGAAGACGAGGGAGGAGTTGCCGCGTCCGGCCAGGACGCCCGCGATCATCGGCGCCAGGCGGGGGTCCGCGACGCCGACCGCCTGCGCCTTCACCTTCGCCGGGTTGGTCAGCGGCCCGAGGGCGTTGAAGACCGTCCGGATGCCCAACTGGCCGCGTGTGGCGGCCACATGGCGCAGTGCCGGGTGGAACTTCACCGCGAAGCAGAAGGTGATGCCCGCCTCCTCCGCGACCTCGGCCACCCGCTGTGGCGTCAGGTCCAGGTTGACGCCCAGCTTCTCCAGGACGTCCGAGGAGCCCGACGCCGACGAGGCGGCCCGGTTGCCGTGCTTGACGACCTTCGCGCCGGTGCCGGCCACCACGAGCGCCGCCATCGTGGAGATGTTCACCGTCTTCGCGCCGTCGCCACCCGTGCCGACGATGTCGACCGTGCGGCCGGTCACCTCGATCACGTTGGCGTGCTCGTACATCGCCCGGACCACACCGGTGATCTCCTCGACGGTCTCGCCCTTGGCGCGCAGCGCCACCACGAAGCCGGCGATCTGCGCGTCGGTGGCCTCGCCGCGCATGATCTGGTCCATCGCCCAGGCCGTCGCGTCCGCGCTCTGGTCACGGCCGTACAGCAGGGCGTTCAGCACCTCGGGCCAGGAACGGCCCGCCGCGGTGTCGCCTCCAGCGGGGGTCACAGCGCTCATGAGCCGCTCCTGATGGTCGTAGCAGGGTGTGGCCCCACCCTATCCAGCCGTCGGGCATGGCGAAGGGCCCCGTCCGAACACCGGACGGGGCCCTTCGCGCGTGGCGTGGCGTGCGCAGCGATCAGTGGTGGCCGTGGCCGCTCGTGATCTCCTTGTACTCCTCGACGGTCGGCTTCGGGATCTGGTTGTCCTCGCCGTAGTAGGCGTTGCTGAGCTTGGCGCGCAGCTTCTCCGAACCCTTCACCTTCCGCTCGACACCGTTCTCGTCGACCGTCGGGCCGATCTCGGCCGGCACGTACTGGTTGTGGGCCGTGAGGGTGTGCAGCTGCTCCTGGCTGAGCGGCTCGTGGACCTCGATGAACTCACCGTGCGGCAGGCGCTTGATGATGCCGGTCTCCCGGCCGTGCAGCACCTTGTCGCGGTCGCGGCGCTGCAGACCGAGGCAGATCCGCTTGGTGACGATGAACGCGACGACCGGTCCGACGAAGAAGCCGATCCGGACGAACCAGGTGACGGCGTTGATCGACAGGTGGAAGTGCGTGGCCCACAGGTCGTTGCCGCCACCGACCAGACCGATCATGTACACCGTGACCCAGGCGACACCGAAGCCGGTGCGCGTAGGGGCGTTGCGCGGGCGGTCCAGGATGTGGTGCTCGCTCTTGTCGCCGGTGACCCAGGACTCGATGAACGGGTAGACCGCGATCGCCGCCAGCACCACACCGAAGAGGACCAGCGGGATGAACACGCCCAGGACGAGCGTGTGCCCCCAGAAGTTGATCTCCCAGCCCGGCATGTAGCGGACGAGACCCTCGGCGAAGCCCATGTACCAGTCGGGCTGGGCGCCGGTGGACACCTGGTCCGGGCGGTACGGGCCCATGGCCCAGATCGGGTTGATCTGGGCGACCGCCGCGATGGCCGCGATGATGCCGAAGACCAGGAAGAAGAAGCCTCCGGCCTTGGCCATGTAGACCGGCAGCAGCGGCATGCCGACGACGTTGTTGTTCGTCTTGCCGGGGCCCGCGAACTGCGTGTGCTTGTGGTAGAAGACCAGGATCAGGTGGCCCACGACCAGGCCGAGCATGATGCCCGGCAGCAGCAGGATGTGGATCGAGTAGAACCGGGCCACGAAGTCGTGGCCGGGGAACTCGCCGCCGAACAGGAAGAACGAGATGTACGTGCCGACGATCGGCATGGACAGGATCGCGCCCTCGGTGAAGCGCACACCCGTGCCGGACAGCAGGTCGTCCGGGAGCGAGTAACCGGTGAAGCCGGTGAACATGCCCAGGACGAACAGCAGGAAGCCGAACAGCCAGTTGATCTCACGCGGCTTGCGGAACGCGCCGGTGAAGAACACGCGCATCATGTGCACGAACATGCCGGCGAGGAAGATCAGCGCGGCCCAGTGGTGGATCTGCCGGATGAGCAGACCACCGCGCACGTCGAAGGAGATGTGCAGGGTCGAGCTGAACGCCTCGCTCATCAGCTGTCCCTGCAGCGGGACGTAACTGCCGTGGTACTCCACCTCGTTCATCGACGGGTGGAAGAACAGCGTCAGGTACACACCCGTGAGGATGATGATGATGAAGCTGTAGAGGCAGACCTCACCCAACATGAACGACCAGTGGTCGGGGAAGATCTTGCGCATGTTGGCCTTGGCCAGGGAGTAGATCCCGAGCCGGCCGTCGGCCCAGTCGGCGACGCGCTCGCCGGCCGGCGCCTTCCCGCGGGGGCGGGGCTGGTCGTTGGCTGCAGTACTCATCCGCGCTCCCAGAATGCAGGACCGACGGGCTCCTCGAAGTCGCCGAGCGCCTGGAGGTAACCGTCTCCGTTCACGCCGATGCGGAGCTGGGGCAGGGCGTGACCGGCGGGGCCGAAGATCACTCGGGCACCGTCGGAGAGGTCGAAGGTGGACTGGTGGCACGGGCACAGCACGTGGTGCGTCTGCTGCTCGTACAGGGAGATCGGGCAACCGACGTGGGTGCAGATCTTCGAGTACGCCACGATGCCCTCGTGCGACCACTCGAGCTCGCGCTTGTCCTTGATGTTGTCCGGCTGGAGCCGGATGATCATCAGGGCCGACTTGGCGATCTCGTTCTGGAAATCCTCCTGTGCCTCCTCCAGGCCGTCGGGCTTGGCGAAGGTGAGCGAGCCGACCTGCACGTCCTCGGGACGCAGCGGCTGGTTGGTGTTCATGTTGACCAGCAGCTTGCCCTTGGACCAGAGCGTGTGGCGGAGCTTGGTCTGGGGCAGCGGACCGAGGTCGCGCAGCAGGACGACGCCGGAGAGCGGCACCAGGGTGAGCGCGCCGAGCATCGTGTTGCGGATCAGCTTGCGGCGGCCGATCGCCGACTCCTTGGCGCCCAGCTTGAAGTCCGCGTGGACCTTCGCCCGGGTTTCGGGCGAGGCCTCGATCGGGTGGCGCTCGTCGGCGACCTCCACGTCGGACATCAGGGTGCGGGCCCAGTGGACCGCGCCCGCGCCGATGCAGAACAGCGCCGTGCCGAGGCACAGGCCCAGCGCGAAGTTGAGCGCGCTGATGTGCCCGATCGGGAACACGAAGATGTGCTTGTCGGCCGGGATCGTCACGTAGGACGCGATGAAGCCGATGGTGGCCAGCATCGAGACCGTGAACAGCAGGGCGACGACGCGCTCGGACCGCTTGGCGGCCCGCTCGTCGATGTCCTGGATCCGGTGCTCGTGCGGGGGCAGCCCGGGGTCGGCGAACGGGTTCTGCTCGTCCGCGACGCCTACGGCGCCGTGCGTGGTGTCCTGCGCTGCGGGCAGGTTCTCTTCTGGAATGTCTTGGCTACTCATGACTTCTTGGCCTTTGCGGTCCGAGCGGCGACCCAGACGGCGACTGCGACAAGCACACCGAGACCGAAGATCCACGCGAACAGGCCCTCGCTGACCGGCCCGAGGCCGCCCAGCTCCAGACCGCCGGGGTTCACCGTCTCATCGCCGTTGACCTCGTGCAGGTACGCGATGATGTCCTTCTTGTTCTTCTCCGTCAGCGTCGTGTCGGGGAAGGACGGCATGTTCTGCGGGCCGGTCTGCATGGCCTCGTAGATGTGCTTCGGGTCGACGCCCTCCAGGGACGGGGCGTACTTGCCCTTGGTGAGCGCACCACCCTTGCCGGTGAAGTTGTGGCACTGCGCGCAGTTGGTGCGGAACAGCTCGCCGCCCTTGGCGATGTCCCCGTCGGCCGGGTCGTACTGCGCCTTGGTCGGGACGTTCGGACCGGCACCCAGCGAGGAGATGTACGCCGCGAGCTGGTCGATCTGGGCCTGGGTGTAGATGTTCTTCTTCTTCTGGACCTGCGCGCCCTGCGAGGTGGCGGCCGGCATACGGCCGGTGCCGACCTGGAAGTCGACGGCCGCGGCGCCCACGCCCACGAGGCTCGGCCCGTCCGAGGAGCCCTGGCCACCGGTGCCGTGGCAGCTGGCGCAACCGACCTCGTAGAGCTTCTTGCCCTCTTCGATGGTCAGGGACTGGGAGGATTCATCGGCCTGCGCCTTGCTCGCAGGCGCGAACGCGGCGTACAGCCCCCCAGTGGCCGCCAGCGCGAGGAGTAGGACGACGACTGCCGCCAGCGGATGGCGTCGTCGTGCGGAGAGCTTTTTCACGGATTACCCCGGTGTCAGGATCTTCTGCGTCGATGCTGCGGTGATGTTCGGGAGCGGTCCCCGGCTACTTGATCAGGTAGATCGTGGCGAAGAGGCCGATCCAGACGACATCGACGAAGTGCCAGTAGTAGGACACGACGATCGCCGCGGTCGCCTGCTCGTGCGTGAACCTCTTCGCCGCGTAGGTGCGGCCGAGGACCAGCAGGAACGCGATCAGACCTCCCGTCACGTGCATGCCGTGGAAGCCGGTGGTCAGGTAGAACACCGAACCGTACGGGTCGGAGGAGAGCGAGAGCCCGTCCTTCTTCACCAGCTCGGTGTACTCGAAGATCTGACCGCCGATGAAGATCGCGCCCATCACGAACGTGACGATGAACCAGCCCCGGAGCTTCTTCACGTCACCGCGCTCGGCGGCGAAGACGCCGAGCTGGCAGGTGAGGGAGGAGAGCACCAGGATCGTGGTGTTCGTCGCCGAGAACGGAAGGTTCAGGCTGGAGGCCATCTCCTTCCAGTGCGCGGGACCCGTCACCGATCGCAGGGTGAAGTACATCGCGAAGAGGGCCGCGAAGAACATCAGCTCGGAACTCAGCCAGATGATGGTTCCGACGCTGGTGAGGTTCGGCCGGTTGACCGACGGGTGCGCGTGCCCGGTTTCTACTGTCGTTGCTGTCGCCACGACCGACATTATGTCGGTCGCTTATCCCGCCCTCACCCCCGGGGGTGCCGTTCGGAGTGTTCGCAGCCCGGGCAGGGGACGGACGGCTCGCCGAACGGTTCTCGCGAGTCCTGTCCGGCCCGGTGTTGACAGGGTGTGCAAGGGGGTAGCATCCGCCGCATCGGTCCTGTTCGTACGACGGTGTACGCCCTGTGTATCGGAGGAACTATGCAGCCGACCGCCACGGTGCTGGTCTACAGCGACGACTCGGGCACCCGCGAACAGGTGCGGCTCGCCACCGGACGCAGGCCGGCTCCGGACGCGCCCGTGGTGGAGTTCGTGGAGTGCGCGACCCCCGGCGCCGTCCTGCGGGAGCTGGACAGGGGCGGGATCGACGTCTGCGTCCTGGACGGCGAGGCCGTGCCCATGGGGGGCATGGGGATGTGCCGGCAGATCAAGGACGAGATCTTCAACTGCCCTCCGGTGCTGCTGCTGATCGGGCGGCCCCAGGACGCCTGGCTGGCCACCTGGAGCCGGGCCGACGCGGCCGTGACCCTGCCGGTGGACCCGGTGGAGTTCGCCGCCGCCCTGGCCTCCCTGCTGCAGAAGAAGCGGCTGCTGAGCGCGTAGCAGCCCGGGGCGCGGGTTCCCCGCGCCCCTTGCCGCTCTCACCCGGCCGCGCTGCTACACGGCCGCCGGCTGGAGTCGCGGAGCCTCCTGGGGCTCCGCGGCGTCCGGCGCGCCGTTCGCCAGCGCGCTGCCGGTCCGCCACTTGTTCCAGTCGACGTTCCAGTCGCCGAAGCCGTTGCCGAACGGTTCCATCGGGTCGCCGTTGGAGTTGACGACCTTGACGATGTCACCCTGATGGATGGTGTCGAAGAACCATTCGGCGTTCGACGTGCTCATGCCGGTGCAGCCGTGGCTGACGTTCGCGGAGCCCTGGGAGCCGACGGACCAGGGGGCGGCGTGCACGTACTCGCCGGACCAGGTGACGCGGGTCGCGTAGTAGACCGGCAGGTCGTAGGAGTCGGAGCTGCCCTCCGCGATGCCGACGGTGGTGCCGCGCATGCGTACGTACTGCTGCTTCTCCAGGACGACCTTGACCCCGTTGCGGGTCTCGAAGCCGGGCTTTCCGGTGGTGACGGGGATCTCGTTGATCACCGCTCCGTTCTTGTAGACGGTCATCTGGTGCGACGACGCGTCCGTGACCGCTTCGATCCGGTCGCCGGTGGCGATCTTCAGGGGTTTGGCGGTGCCGCCCCAGAGGCGGTCGCCGATCCTTACGCCGTCCAGGTTGCTGTGCACCTGGATGGTGGCGTGCGCGGGCCAGTACTCCCTGGGGCGGTAGTGCAGTTCCTTGCCGTCCACCCAGTACCAGGAGCCGACCACGGCCGGGTAGGAGTCGACCCGGAGGGCGCGCTCGACGACGGCCCGCTGGGCCTTGTCCTTGATCTCCTGGTTCAGCTTCGCCGTGATGGGCTGGCCGACGCCGAACGTGCCCGAGCCGGGCCCGAAGGTGACGCCCAGACGCTTGGTGATCTTCGCCTTGCTGGTGTCGAAGGTGACGGTGCGGCGGCCGGGGGCCCCGTCCTCGTCCTCCGTGCTGACCCGCACCGTGTAGTGGGCGTTGGCGGCCAGCGGGGCCGTGCTGTGCCAGCGGCTGCCGTCGGCGGCGAGCTCGCCCGCCACGTAGCGTCCCGTGGCGTCCACGGCGGTGACGTCCGTGATGCGCCCGTCGCCCTGTGCGGTGACCTCGATGGGCTTGTCCGGGTCGGCCTTCTTACCGTCGCCGGTGAGGCCGCTGAAGGAGATCTGGTCCGCCGCGTCGTACGGCTCGTCCGCCAGGGGGCTGCCATGTGATCCGCAGGCGGAGACGCCCGCGCCGAGGGCGGCCACCAGCAGGGCGCAGCTGATGACGGTGCGGGTGTGCGCAGAGGTGCTCATGAGCTCACGCTAAGGAGCCGCGTCAGCCCCGGCGCGCTGAGTGACCCCTACGGGTGAAGGGCCGTACGGCAAAGGGGGGAGCCCGGACCTCCTGACGGAGTGTCCGGGCTCCCGGTGCGCTCGGCGCTGCTACAGCATGTACGTACTACTGGGTGCGGTTCTCACCGCGGTAGTACTCGAACACCCAGCCGAACAGGCCGACGAGGATGATCGGTGCCGCGAAGTAGATCAGCCACCAGCCGACCGCGACACCGAGGAAGGCGATCGCGCCACCGGTGCCGAGGGCGAGCGGCTGCCAGCTGTGCGGGCTGAAGAAGCCCAGCTCGCCGGCGTCGTCCGCGACATCGGCCTCCTTGTTGTCCTGGGCACCCGCGTCGACCCGCTGAGCGGTGAAGCTCAGGTAGAAGCCGATCATGATGCTCAGGCCGAAGGCCAGGAAGAGCGCCGTGGTGCCGGCCGGCTCCTTCGACCACACGCCGTACACGACGGCCATGATCAGGATGAAGAAGCTCAGCCAGATGAACATCCGGCCCTGGATCTTCACTTGCCGGCCTCCTTGCTGCCCGCGATGGCGCTGCCACTGCCGTGACCGGCGTGCTCGAGCTGCTCAAGAGCGGCGATCTCGGGGTGGTGCAGGTCGAACGCCGGGGATTCGCTGCGGATCCGCGGCAGGGTGAGGAAGTTGTGCCGCGGCGGCGGGCAGGAGGTCGCCCACTCGAGCGAGCGGCCGTAGCCCCACGGGTCGTCCACGCCGACCGGCTTGCCGTACTTGGCCGTCTTCCACACGTTGTAGAGGAACGGCAGGATCGACAGGCCGAGCACGAAGGAGCTGATGGTCGACACCGTGTTCAGGGCGGTGAACCCGTCGGCGGCCAGGTAGTCCGCGTAACGGCGCGGCATGCCCTCGGCACCCAGCCAGTGCTGGACCAGGAAGGTGCCGTGGAAGCCGACGAACAGCGTCCAGAAGGTGATCTTGCCGAGGCGCTCGTCCAGCATCTTGCCGGTGAACTTCGGCCACCAGAAGTGGAAGCCGGAGAACATCGCGAACACGACGGTGCCGAAGACGACGTAGTGGAAGTGCGCCACCACGAAGTACGAGTCCGAGACGTGGAAGTCCATCGGCGGCGAGGCCAGGATGACACCGGTCAGGCCACCGAACGTGAAGGTGATCAGGAAGCCGGTCGCCCAGAGCATCGGGGTCTCGAAACTCAGCGAGCCCTTCCACATGGTGCCGATCCAGTTGAAGAACTTCACACCGGTCGGGACCGCGATCAGGAAGGTCATGAAGGAGAAGAACGGCAGCAGCACACCACCGGTGACGTACATGTGGTGCGCCCACACCGTCACGGACAGACCGGCGATCGAGATGGTCGCGGCGATCAGGCCCATGTAGCCGAACATCGGCTTGCGGGAGAAGACCGGGATGACCTCGGAGATGATGCCGAAGAACGGTAGCGCGATGATGTACACCTCTGGATGGCCGAAGAACCAGAAGAGGTGTTGCCACAGGAGTGATCCGCCGTTGGCGGCGTCGAAGACATGGGCGCCGAACTTGCGGTCGGCCTCCAGGGCGAACAGCGCGGCGGCCAGGACCGGGAAGGCCAGCAGGACCAGGACACCGGTCAGCAGCACGTTCCAGGTGAAGATCGGCATGCGGAACATGGTCATGCCCGGGGCGCGCATGCAGATGATCGTGGTGATGAAGTTGACCGAGCCGAGGATCGTGCCGAAGCCGGAGAAGGCCAGACCCATGATCCACATGTCGGCGCCGACACCGGGGCTGCGGATGGCGTCCGACAGCGGCGCGTAGGCGAACCAGCCGAAGTCGGCCGCACCCTGCGGGGTGAGGAAGCCGGCCACCGCGATCAGCGAGCCGAACAGGTACAGCCAGTAGGCGAACATGTTCAGCCGGGGGAAGGCCACGTCCGGAGCGCCGATCTGCAGCGGCATGATCCAGTTCGTGAAGCCGGCGAACAGCGGCGTCGCGAACATCAGCAGCATGATCGTGCCGTGCATCGTGAACGCCTGGTTGAACTGCTCGTTCGACATGATCTGCAGGCCCGGACGGGCCAGCTCGGCACGCATGAGCAGTGCCATCACGCCGCCGATCAGGAAGAAGGCGAACGACGTGACGAGGTAGAGCGTCCCGATCGTCTTGTGGTCGGTGGTCGTCAGCCACTTCACCACGACGTTGCCGGGCTGCTTGCGCCTGACCGGCAGCTCGTTCTCGTAAGAGTCGGCCGCCGCGGCACCCTGGGGTTCGTTGAGGATGCTCACAGGTTGTTCGTCTCCCGGTTCTTCTCGTGGCTCGTCTGGGCGATGCCGGCGGGAATGTAACCGGTCTGCCCCTTCTTGACGAGATCCTTGAGGTGCTTCTCGTACGCGTCCGGGGAGACGACCTTCACGTTGAACAGCATCCGGGAGTGGTCGACGCCGCAGAGTTCGGCGCACTTGCCCCTGAAGGTGCCGTACGCGTTGGGAGTCACCTGGAAGGCGTTGGTGTGACCCGGGATGACGTCCTGCTTCATCAGGAACGGCAGCACCCAGAAGGAGTGGATGACGTCACGCGAGGTCAGGACGAAGCGGACCGTCTTGCCCTTGGGCAGCCACAGCGTCGGACCCGGGTTGTGGGTCTCCGGGTTCTTCGTGCCCGGCGTACCGACGTCGTAGACACCGCCGGCGTTCGCCGGGAAGGCCTTCTTGTACCGGTCCGGGATCGCGTTCAGCTGCGGGTCGGTCTTCGCGTCACCGGTGGAACCGGGCACGTTCTCGATGTAGTTGAAGCCCCAGCTCCACTGGAAACCGACGACGTTGATCGTGACGTCGGGCTTCTTGGAGAGATCCAGGAGCTTCGACTCGTCCCGGGCCGTGAAGTAGAAGAGGACCGAGATGATGATGATCGGGACCACCGTGTACAGCGCCTCGATGGGCATGTTGTACCGGGTCTGCGGAGGTACCTCGACCTTGGTGCGGCTGCGCCGGTGGAACATGGCGCTCCACAGGATCAGGCCCCACACCAGCACGCCGACGGCGAGCGCGGCAGCCCAGGAGCCCTGCCACAGGGAGAGGATCCGCGGAGCCTCTTCCGTGGTCGGGGTGGGCATACCAAGGCGGGGGAAGTCCTTGTATGTGCAACCGGTCGCGGTCGCCAGGACCAGGCCCGCGGTCATTGCCTGCAGCAGCTTCCGCCGCATCGGGCGCCGCGGCGAGCGGTCGGAGCCGTTGGGACTCACGTAGCGCCTTCCCGAGAGTCTCGCCCGCGCTGTTGGCTGCGGCCTTCTCGCTGGTCCGGTCGCCGCCCTGCGTCGGGCAGGGGTTTGATGTTTATGCGGACCAAACCCTACTGGACGCCTCCCGGCGGGTTGCGGGGAGGGGTGCCGTACGCGCCGCGGGTCGGGCCGATGGGGTGGGTTCAGCGGGGCTGGGCCTGGATTGGGCGCCCATTAGCACGGGGTGCTGGGGTGTGTGGGCGGGTGCAGGACCCGTTGTGGCTTGTCGCGCAGTTCCCCGCGCCCCTGTAATCGGCGGCCGGGTTCTAACGTTGCCGTGTGGTCTACTTCGACGCTGCTTCCAGTGCTCCTCTGCATCCCGTTGCCCGGCAGGCCCTGGTGGCCGCGCTCGACGAGGGGTGGGCCGATCCTGCTCGGCTCTATCGGGAGGGGCGGCGGGCTCGGATGCTGCTGGATGCCGCGCGGGAGGCGGCCGCTGAGGCTGTGGGGTGTCGGGTTGACGAACTGGTGTTCACCTCCTCCGGAACCCGGGCCGTGCACGGCGGGATCGCGGGGGCGCTGGCGGGACGGCGACGGGTCGGGCGCCACCTGATCGTGTCATCCGTCGAACACTCCTCGGTCCTGCATTCGGCGGAGGCGTTCGAGGCGGACGGCGGGACCGTGACACGGGTACCGGTGGGGCGTACGGGGGCGGTGACCGCGGAAGCCTACGAGGCCGCTCTGCGGCCCGGCACCGCGCTCGCCTGTCTGCAGTCGGCCAACCACGAGGTCGGGACCGTGCAGCCGGTGGCCGAGGTGGCCGAGGTGTGCCGGGCGGCGGGCGTGCCGCTGCTGGTGGACGCGGCGCAGTCGCTGGGCTGGGGGCGGGTCGAGGGCGACTGGTCGCTGCTGACGGCCAGCGCCCACAAGTGGGGCGGGCCGTCCGGGGTCGGGCTGCTGGTGGTGCGCAAGGGGGTGCGGTTCGCGCCGCGGGGCCCGGTGGACGAACGGGAGTCGGGGCGGGCGTCCGGCTTCGAGAACATCCCCGCGATCGTGGCCGCGGCCGCCTCCCTGCGGGCGGTGCGGGCGGAGGCCGAGCGTGAGGCGGTACGGCTGCGGGAGCTGACGCGGCGGATCCGCGAGCGGGTGGCGGGGTCGGTGGCGGACGTGGAGGTGGTGGGCGATCCGGAGCGGCGGCTGCCCGGCGTCGTCACGTTCTCGTGTCTCTATGTCGACGGGGAGACACTGCTTCACGAACTGGACCGGAGCGGTTTCTCCGTCTCCTCCGGGTCGTCCTGCACCAGCAGCACGCTGACGCCCAGTCATGTACTGAAGGCGATGGGGGTGCTGAGCGAGGGCAACGTGCGGGTGTCGCTGCCGCCGGGGACGGCCGAGGAGGACGTGGAGAGGTTCCTGTCGACGCTGCCGGACCTGGTGGCGGGGGTGCGGGAGAAGTTCGGTGCCCCGGTGCCCGCGGCGGCGGCCGTACGGCCGGACGAGGTGGTCGTCGACTCGCTGGGCAAGCGCTGCCCGATCCCGGTCATCGAGCTGGCGAAGGTCATCGGGGACGTGCCGGTGGGCGGCACGGTCCGGGTCCTCTCCGACGACGAGGCGGCCCGGCTGGACATTCCGGCGTGGTGCGAGATGCGCGGGCAGGAGTACGTCGGTGAGGAGCCGGCGGACCACGGTTCGGCGTACGTGGTCCGCCGTGTCGCGTGACCGGGCTAGGCGAGGTGCCGCTGGACCTCGGCGGCGGCCTCGTGACCGTAGGCCTTGGTGAAGCGGTCCATGAAGTGGGCGCGGCGCAGCTGGTACTCCTGGGTGCCGACCGTCTCGATGACCAGGGTGGCGAGCATGCAGCCGACCTGGGCGGCCCGCTCCGGGGTGACGCCCCAGGCCAGGCCGGAGAGGAAGCCGGCGCGGAAGGCGTCGCCGACACCGGTGGGGTCGGCCTTGCGCTCCTCCTCCGGGCAGCCGACCTCGACAGGGTCCTCACCCTCCTGCTCGATGCGGACGCCACGTGAGCCCAGGGTGGTGACCCGCTTGCCGACCTTGCCGAGGATCTCCTCGTCGGTCCAGCCCGTCTTGGACTCGATGAGGCCCTTCTCGTACTCGTTCGAGAACAGGTACGTCGCACCGTCCAGCAGTATCCGGATCTCCTCGCCGTCCATGCGGGCGATCTGCTGGGAGAAGTCGGCGGCGAACGGGATGCCGCGCGAGCGGCACTCCTCGGTGTGGCGGAGCATCGCCTCCGGGTCGTCGGCGCCGATCAGGACCAGGTCCAGGCCGCCGACGCGGTCGGCGACGGTCTTCAGCTCGATCAGCCGGGCCTCGCTCATGGCACCGGTGTAGAAGGAGCCGATCTGGTTGTGGTCGGTGTCCGTGGTGCACACGAAGCGGGCGGTGTGCAGCGTCTCGGAGATGCGGACCGACTCGGTGTCCACGCCGTGCCGTTCCAGCCAGGCCCGGTACTCGTCGAAGTCGAAGCCCGCGGCGCCCACCAGGACGGGGCGCGTGCCGAGCTGGCCCATGCCGAAGGCGATGTTCGCGCCGACGCCGCCGCGGCGGACGTCGAGGTTGTCGACCAGGAAGGAGAGGGAGACCGTGTGCAGCTGGTCCGCGACCAGCTGGTCGGCGAAGCGGCCGGGGAAGGTCATGAGATGGTCGGTGGCGATGGAGCCGGTGACTGCGATGCGCACGGCGAGGACTCTCCTGCTGGACGGGAGGGCAACTGACACTTCACGCTACCCGGTCGGGGCCCGGCTCAGGAGCGGGAAAACTACCCGGAAGTAGATCTTTATTCGCCGACCCCGGCGTGCCTACGGTGCCGTCATGACGAACATCAAGGTCCACGCGCCCGCTCCGGCCGAGTTCGACGGCGGTCTGGCGGTGCTGCGGGGTGACTGCGCCCGGATGGCCCCGCACTGGGCGGTACCGGACCGGGACTCGTCCGTTCCGGTGCCCCCGTCGCTGATCCACGGCGTGACGGTTCCCGTGGCCTCCGCGCGGCTGCTGGACGCCATGTCGGACTACGGCGACTGATTCGTCCGGTCCGGCCCAGGGAACCGCTCGCTCGTCCGCCGCGTCTCATCGCCGTCCCCCGAGGAGGGGATGCGGGATACGACCCAGCAAGGAGCGATGCGGTGAACACCGAGCGACCCGACAACGACGACGCGGCCGCGCACACCGCCGGGGAAGCCTCGGCGGAGCGGCCGGCTCCGGAGCCCGCCCCCGAGGCGGAGACCGCGTCCGGGGCCACGGCGGGGGCCGAACCCGAGCGGGAAGCGACGTCCGAGCCGGAGTCCGCACCCGGGCCCGAACCGGAGGCCGCCTCCGAGGCGGACCCCGAGCCCGCACCGCAAGCCGCCGCCCAGCCCGAGCCCGAGCCCGCGCCGGACCGCGCGTCGGAGGCCGCCGGCGCGCCGCAGGCCGTCTCCGATGCTCAGGCCACCGCTGAGCAGCCGGAAGCGGCCTCGCAGGCGCCCGTCGAGGAGGTTCCGCGGGAGCACGGCGCGGAGTCCGACGACGACCGGTCCGCTCGCCGCCGCTCCCCCCTGGTCGCCGCCGCCGTCGCCGCCGCCGTGCTGCTCGTCGGTGGCGGCGGGGCGTACCTGACGGCCACCGCGAACGGGACGTCGAACAGCGGTACGGGTTCCGCGTCCTCCGGCGGCACTCCCCCGCCGCTCGCGCTGGACGGCGGTTCGAACGGCCAAGGCATCGCACCCGGTGAGCCCAACCCCTACGGCGCCACCTACAAGGCCGAGGGCACGCTGCCCGGCGGCCCCGGCTCCGCGCCGGTGTACCGGGCGGGCGGCGAGGTCGCCAAGGACGACGTGGCCCGGCTCGCGAAGGCGCTGGGCCTGGCCGGCGCGCCGGTGGCCGAGGGTCGGATCTGGCGGGTGGGCTCCGCGAAGGACGGGTCGGGGGCGGTCCTGCAGGTCGCCGAGGAGGCGCCGGGCAACTGGACGTACAGCCGGTACGCGCCCGGCACCGACAACTGCAGGAAGGTCATCGTCTGCGCTCCAGACCCCGCCGACCCGGCCGTCGGCCAGGTGAGCGAGGCGGCCGCGAAGAAGGCGGCCGCACCGGTGCTGAAGGCGCTGGGCCAGGAGACCGCCAAGGTGGACGCGAGCCAGGTCATGGGTGCCCGGCGGGTGGTGAACGCCGACCCGGTGGTGGGCGGGCTGCCCACCTACGGGTGGACGACCGGCCTGACCGTCGGCGAGCAGGGCCGGGTGGTGGGCGGCCACGGTGAGCTGATGACGCCGGTGAAGGGGGACACGTACCCCGTCCTGGGCGCGAAGAAGACGCTGGACCTGATGAACGCGACGCCTGGGAACGGAAGCGGGAGCGGGAACGACCACCGGATGGGCATCGGCGGTTGCGCCAGCCCCGTCCCGCAGAAGGACCGGCTGGAGCAGCCCTGCGGCACCTCACCGTCGGGGCCGGGCACGGCCGGGCCGGCGCCGGCCCGGGAGACGGTCATCGTCCGGAAGGCGGTGTTCGGGCTGGCCGCGCACGTCGTCGACGGCCGGCCGGCGCTGGTGCCGTCGTGGCTGTTCCAGGTGCGGGGTGCGGCGGACGGCTACACGGTGACGTATCCGGCCGTCGACCCGAAGTACCTGGCGTCGCCGAGCACACCGCCGGGCGGCACCCCGCAGACCCCGTCGGCGTCGCCGTCCGAGCGGCCGGTGAAGGTCACGGGCTACAGCACCACGGGCAACAGCCTGACCGTGGCGTTCGAGGGCGGGGTGTGCGCCGACTACAAGGCCTCCGCGGCCGAGGACTCCGGCAAGGTGACCGTCACGGTGACCGAGACGCCGTGGAAGGGCAAGGTCTGCATCCTGATCGCCAAGGTCTACCACCGGACCGTGCACCTGGACCAGCCGCTCGGCGACCGGAAGGTGGTCGGCTCGGACGGCCGGCAGGTCCCCCAGGAGCGGCCGGGCGCACGCCTGCCGAAGACGTCGTAGGCCCGGAGGACGCGAGCCGGCGGACACGCGAAGGCGGCGGCCCCTCAGGAGGGGGCCGCCGCCTTCATGTCGTGCGCGTCGTGCGGCGCTCGGCTCAGCTGAAGGAGTCGCCGCAGGCGCAGGAGCCCGTCGCGTTCGGGTTGTCGATCGTGAAGCCCTGCTTCTCGATGGTGTCCACGAAGTCGATGGTGGCACCGCCGAGGTACGGCGCGCTCATGCGGTCGGTGACGACCTTGACGCCGTCGAAGTCCTTCTCGACGTCACCGTCGAGCGAGCGCTCGTCGAAGAAGAGCTGGTAACGCAGGCCGGAGCAGCCGCCGGGCTGGACGGCGACGCGGAGGGCGAGGTCGTCACGGCCTTCCTGGTCGAGCAGGGCCTTGACCTTCGCCGCGGCGGCGTCGGTCAGGACGATGCCGTCGGTGACGGTGCTGGTCTCGTCCGATACGGACATCTACATCTCTCCCGGGTTGTACGGAGACTGCTTGCCGACGGTTGCAACCGGCGGGGCCGCGGATTCATTCCGGGCCGAGCTGTTTGTCTTGTCGTTCCCTCCTCATGCTCGCACATGCGGTTGGAAGCGGAAAACGCCTCACCGGGATTCACGTCACATCGACGCGATGACCATCGTCAAAGTGACGTGAAGCGGGTTATGATAGATAACGTCAATTCGACGAAAAGTGGAAAAGTAGAAAGGGTGCGTGTCGTGACCACCGCCCAAACCCCGGAGCTCGACGTACAGCCGTCGCCGCTCGCCCTGCTGCTGCTCGGCCGTGAGGCCGACCCGAAGAGCGAGCGGGGCGTCGACTGCCCCGGCGACCTGCCCTCGCCGTCCGACCCCGACCTGGTCGAGCGTGCCCGCGCGGCCAAGGAGAAGCTCGGCGACAAGGTCTTCGTGCTCGGCCACCACTACCAGCGCGACGAGGTCATCCAGTTCGCGGACGTCACGGGCGACTCCTTCAAGCTGGCCCGGGACGCGGCCGCGCGCCCGGAGGCCGAGTACATCGTCTTCTGCGGTGTGCACTTCATGGCCGAGTCCGCGGACATCCTGACGTCCGACGCCCAGAAGGTCGTCCTGCCCGACCTCGCCGCCGGCTGCTCCATGGCCGACATGGCGACCGCCGAGCAGGTCGCGGAGTGCTGGGACGTGCTCACGGAGGCCGGCGTCGCCGAGCAGGTCGTGCCCGTCTCGTACATGAACTCCTCCGCGGACATCAAGGCGTTCACCGGCAAGCACGGCGGCACCATCTGCACGTCGTCGAACGCCAAGCGCGCCCTGGACTGGGCCTTCGAGCAGGGGGAGCCCTCGGCAACAAAGGTTCTCTTCCTCCCCGACCAGCACCTCGGCCGGAACACCGCCGTCCGCGACATGGGCATGTCCCTGGACGACTGCGTGGTCTACAACCCGCACAAGCCGAACGGCGGCCTGACCGCGGACGAGCTGCGCGCCGCCAGGATGATCCTGTGGCGCGGCCACTGCTCGGTCCACGGCCGCTTCAGCCTCGACTCGGTCAACGACGTCCGCGCCCGCATCCCCGGCGTCAACGTCCTGGTCCACCCCGAGTGCAGGCACGAGGTCGTCGCCGCCGCGGACTACGTCGGCTCGACGGAGTACATCATCAAGGCCCTGGAGGCCGCCCCGGCCGGCTCCAAGTGGGCCATCGGTACGGAGCTCAACCTGGTCCGCCGCCTGGCGAACCGTTTCGCTCCGGAGGGCAAGGAGATCGTCTTCCTCGACAAGACGGTCTGCTTCTGCTCCACCATGAACCGCATCGACCTCCCCCACCTGGTCTGGGCCCTGGAGTCCCTCGCCGAGGGCAACCTCGTCAACCGCATCCAGGTCGACAAGGAGACCGAGGCCTTCGCGAAGCTGGCGCTGGAGCGGATGCTGGCGCTGCCGTAACCGCTTGCACCTCGTGAATGATGCCCCTTCTCGTATGGAAGGGGCATCTTTCCGCACGTGCGTCACCTTCGCCAGAACAGGTGGTGCGTCACCCCGCTCGGGCTGGGCACGACCTCCAGGTGGAACCGGTCGAGCAGTTCATCGGGAGACTGCCACAGTCGTAGTCCGGACCCGAGCTTCACCGGCGAGACCGCCACATGCATGGTGTCGACCAGGCCTGCATCAAGGAACTGCCGGATGCTGGTGACCCCGCCGCCGAGTCGGACGTCCTTCCCCTGCGCCGCTTCCCGCGCCCGTTCCAGGACCGTGGACGGGTCGCCGTCGACGAAGTGGAAGGTGGTGTCGGAGAGCGTGAACGACGGACGCGTGTGGTGGGTCATGACGAACACCGGAGTGCGGAACGGGGGCTCCTCCCCCCACCAGCCGCGCCACTCATGGTCCTGCCAGGGCCCGCGCTGGGGCCCGAACTTGTTGCGGCCCATGATCTCGGCGCCGATGTTGCGTGCGAAGTCTCGCGTGAAGTAGTCATCGAGGCCCTGGCTGCCGCCGGGGTCCGTGCGCATGGGCCAGCTCGCCGTGGCTCCGGCCCAGGCGAACAGCCTCTCGGGATGGTCGAGGCCGAACGGCCGCTCGAGACTCTGGTGCTCACCGGCGCCGATTCCGTCGCTCGAGAGGTTGAAGTTCATGACTCTCAGCAATTGATCCATGTCTGCCCTCGTCAGGTCCCGTCGCGTCATCGTGTGGCGAGGCGCCGCACATCATGACGTCGAACGGGATCTGGTCGGATCGACAGTGGCCCGCAACTTTTCCCGAGGCGCATCAGCAAACAGCCATTACCCAGACCGCGCCATGACCGTCAGCGCTCCGGCAGCCGGGCGCCCCGGCACTCCGCGATCCCCAGGGCGTCCTGCAGCGCTTCGGCAAGCCGCACCCCGGCGAAGCGCAACTCCCGCGCCTCGGCGTTCGCTTCGGCGAGCAACGGCTTGGCCTTCCGCAGCACGGTCTCGGCCGAGGCGAGCAACTGGGCCTCCAGTTCGTCGGCCATCACCGAGAGGCGGCTACCTGGGTCGTCGGAACTGAGGTAGCAAGGCCCGCCTTCCGGCGTGGTCCAGGGCAGCAACCGCAGCGGTTTGCCGTATCCGTCCCGCATCATCGCGTCGATTCCTCCATGATTACCGTGTGCTTCACCATGGTCACTCTGCGGTGCGGCATCTCGACAGTGACTCATCGTCCCAGCGTTGAGAACGGGACGAACAACAACAGGAAAGGCGCGACTCATGACCTTCCGGCCCCAGGCCCTGACCCCGTACCTGTCCGCCCGCCACTACTTCGGCGCCGAACAACGCCGCCACCGCGAGGTCGCGGGCCTGTCTCTCGTCCAGCTCGCCGGCATCGTGAACTCCAGCAAGAGCACGCTCGCCCGGATCGAGACGGCGGAGTTGATGCCGCCCCCGGACCTGCCGGACCGGCTGGACGCCGCGTTCGGCTCGGACAGGCACTTCCACGGGCTGTACCAACTGGCCAAGCGGGAGGCGCACCCGGACCAGTACCGGCGCTTCATGGACTCCGAGGCGCAGGCGTAGGTCATCGAGACCTTCGTTGCACAAGCCGTCCCAGGGCTGTTGCAGACCAAGGAGTACGCCCACGCACAGCTCAGCCTCCGGGAAGAACTGACGCCGGAACAGGTGGAGCAGCGTGTCAACGCGCGCCTGTCCCGGCAAGACAGGCTGCGCTCGGCCGAACCGCCCTTGCGGTGGGCGATCATCGACGAAGCCGTCCTCCGGCGACCGGTCGGCAGCAGAGAATGCATGCACAATCAACTGGCCCGGCTGCTCGAACAGGTGGATACTCCGGACAGCAAGGTCCAGGTGATGCCTTTCAGCGCTGGTGCTCACTACGTGTTGGGCGGCACATTGACCCTGCTGACCCTTCCCAACAGCTCCACCGTGGCCTACGAAGAGGGCGTCGAGGTCGGCCACCTCCACGAGGATCGGGACTCGGCGAAGAAGTGGCGGCGGCGTTACGAAGTGCTTCGCGCCAACGCCCTTCCACCGGCCGCCTCGGCGGAGCTGATCCGACAGGCGATGGAGGACTACCAGCCATGCGACACACCCCCGAGCTGAACTCCGCCCGGTGGCGCCGGAGCAGTTACAGCAACGCCAACGGGGGTGATTGCGTCGAGATCACCGACGACTTCCCCGGCATCGTCCCCGTCCGCGACAGCAAGGCCCCCCACGGCCCCGTACTCGTCGTCCCAGCCCCCGCCTGGGACGCGTTCGTGAGCGCCCTCAAGCGATAAGGACCCGTCAGTCCCCCCTCGGCCGCACCAGCCCCGACTCGTAAGCGATCACCACGAGCTGCGCCCGGTCCCGGGCCCCCAGCTTGGCCATCGCCCGGTTCACGTGCGTCTTCACGGTCAGCGGACTGACCTCCAGCCGCTCCGCGATCTCGTCGTTCGAGTGGCCCCCCGCGACCTGCACCAGCACCTCCCGCTCCCGCCCGGTCAGCGCCGCGAGGCGTTCCGCGCGGACCGGGTCGCCGTCGCCCGTGTCGCCCTGGGCGAGGAAGCGGGCGATGAGGCCCTTGGTGGCCGTCGGGGAGAGCAGGGCCTCTCCCCCGGCGGCGACCCGGATGGCGTTCAGGAGTTCCTCCGGTTCCGAGCCCTTGCCGAGGAAGCCCGACGCTCCGGCCCGCAGCGCCTGCACCACGTAGTCGTCCACCTCGAAGGTGGTGAGGATGACGACGCGGACATCGGCGAGCCTGGGGTCCGCGCTGATCAGCCGGGTGGCCGCCAGGCCGTCCGTGCCCGGCATGCGGATGTCCATCAGGACGACGTCGGCCCGGTGCTCGGCAGTCAGCCGCACGGCTTCCGCGCCGTCCGACGCCTCCCCCACCACCTCCATGTCCGGCTCGGAGTCGACGAGCACCCGGAAGGCGCTGCGCAGCAGTGCCTGGTCGTCGGCGAGCAGGACACGGATGGTCATGCGGGGTCTCCAGGTGCGGCGGTGGGGGTCTTGACCGGCAGGATGGCATGGACGCGGAAACCAACGCCGTAGCGGGGCCCGGTGGTGAGGGTGCCGCGCAGGGCGGTGACGCGTTCGCGCATGCCGAGCAGGCCGTGGCCACCGCCCGAGGGGGTGGGCTCGTCCTCCCCGGGCCGGCCGTCGTCCAGCACCGTCACCTCTATGTTCGGGCCCACGCGGACCACGCTGACCTCGGCCTTGGCGTCGGGTCCGGCGTGTTTCCGCACGTTGGTGAGGGCCTCCTGGATGATCCGGTACGCGGCCAGGTCGACGGCGGCGGGCAGTTCGGTGCCCTGGTCGGCGCGGGCGACCTCGACCCGGAGACCGGCGTTGCGGAAGGTGTCCGCGAGGTCTTCGAGGCCGCCCAGGCCGGGGGCGGGTTCGGTGGGGGCCTCCGGGTCGCCGGACTGGCGGAGCAGGCCGACGGTGGCGCGGAGTTCGTTCAGCGCCGAGCGGCTCGCCTCGCGGACGTGGGCGAGGGCCTCCTTGGCCTGGTCGGGGCGCTTGTCCATGACGTGGGCGACGACCCCGGCCTGGACGTTGACCAGGGCGATGTGGTGGGCGACGACATCATGCAGGTCGCGGGCTATCCGCAGGCGTTCCTCGGCGACCCGGCGGCGGGCCTCCTCCTCGCGGGTGCGCTCGGCCCGCTCGGCGCGCTCGCGGATGGCCTGCACGACGGCGCGCCGGCTGCGGACGGCGTCCCCGGCGGTGGCTCCGATGCCGGTCCAGGCGAGGATGGCGAGGTTCTCCTGCGCGTACCAGGGCAGGGGACCGGCGAGCATGGCGGCGCCGGTCAGCACGGTCATGGTGAGCAGGCCGGCGCGCCAGGTGGTGGCGCGGTCGGTGGTCGAGGCGACGGTGTAGAGGGCGACCACGGCGGACATGGCGACCGGGGCGCGTGGGTCGCCGGTGACGCACTCGATGAGGGAGACGGTGCCGGTGACGGCGAGCACCGTCTTGGGGGCGCTGCGGCGCAGGACGAGCGCCGCCGCGCCCACGGTGATGAGCAGCAGGCTGAGCGGGTCGGGGCGGTGCACGCCCCAGTCGGCGCCGTTCTCGCCCTGCGGGGTCACGAAGGACCCGACCACCATGCACACCAGCACGCCGCCCGCCAGTGCCGCGTCCAGCGCGAGGGGGTGCGCCCGCAGGCGGCAACGGGCGCGGTCGAGGGTGCTCACAGGTGCACAGTACGTTCCTGGGGGCATTGCCCCCAGTCCCCGTCAGCCCGGAATGAGACCGTCGTCGCTCAGCAGTTCCCTGACCTCCTCCAGCGTCGCGTCGGGCGACGGCAGGATGAGGTCGGAGGGGTCCAGGGAGTCGTCCGGTACGGGCTCACCCAGGTCCCGGACCTTGGTCAGGAGGGCGTGGAGGGTGCGGCGGAAGCCGGGGCCGTCGCCGTTCTCCATCTCGGCCAGTAGCTCGTCGTCCAGCTTGTTCAGCTCGGTGAGGTGGCTGTCCGCCAGTCTCACCTGCCCCTCCCCCATGATCCGTACGATCATGTCGGCCATGTCGCCCTCCAGGCTGTGGCTGTCGGCGCTCGGGCTACTGCTTGTCGAAGCGCGGGGTGTCCTGCGGCTGCTGGGACTGTCCCTGGCCGGTGCCGCCCTCGATCGCCTGCTGGGGCGAGCCTCCGGCGAGTTCCGCCTTCATGCGCTGCAGTTCCAGCTCTACATCCGTACCACCGGAGATCCGGTCCAGCTCGGCCTGGAGGTCGTCCTTGGCCGTGCCGGTGGGGTCGTCGAGGGCACCGGAGGCGAGGAGCTCGTCGATGGCGCCGGCCCGGGCCTGGAGCTGCTGCGTCTTGTCCTCGGCGCGCTGGATGGCCAGGCCGACGTCGCCCATCTCCTCGGAGATGCCGGTGAAGGCCTCGCCGATCCTGGTCTGGGCCTGGGCGGCGGTGTAGGTGGCCTTGATGGTCTCCTTCTTCGTACGGAAGGCGTCGACCTTGGCCTGGAGCCGCTGGGCCGCGAGGGTGAGCTTCTCCTCCTCGCCCTGGAGGGTGGAGTGCTGCGTCTCCAGGTCCGTCACCTGCTGCTGGAGCGCGGCCCGGCGGGACAGGGCCTCGCGGGCCAGGTCCTCGCGGCCGAGCGCGAGCGCCTTGCGGCCCTGGTCCTCCAGCTTGGTCGACTGGGACTGGAGCTGGTTGAGCTGGAGTTCCAGACGTTTGCGCGAGGTGGCCACGTCGGCGACGCCGCGGCGGACCTTCTGCAGCAGCTCCAGCTGTTTCTGGTACGAGTAATCGAGGGTCTCGCGCGGGTCCTCGGCCCGGTCAAGGGCCTTGTTCGCCTTCGCGCGGAAGATCATCCCCATACGCTTCATGACACCGCTCATGGGCTTCGCGCGCCCCCTTCTGACGGACTCCAGCTCACAGATCCTGCTGCAGAACCCACAGTACGGGCCCTGCATCCATTACCGCACTGTTCGGGGACGGATGCGCTCATCCCCAAGGACGAGTGCGGTCCGGTCCGCTCCGGCGTAGGGAGTAGGTGGCTCCCGGGGGTGCCGTGGGCGAACCGTCTGCAACGTCCCCTGTGTCCCCCTGGAGACGAATGGTGTTGCCCAATCGTTCCCAGCCGGGCTGGGGCTCACTCCCCCGCACCCCGTACCCTTGGGTTTTGTGTTCCGTAGCCGTGCCAAGGATGAGAAGGCCCCCGCCGCCAAGGCGGTGCTGACCGACTCCAATCAGCCCCGTGACCCGCAGGCGAAGAAGGGACGGCCCACGCCCAAGCGCAGTGAGGCCCAGGCCCAGCGCCGCAGCTTCGCCAGCACCCCGACGAACCGCAAGGACGCCGCCAAGCGGCAGCGCGAGGAGCGCCGCGTCCAGCTGGAGCGGCAGCGCCAGGCGCTGGCGAGCGGCGACGAGCGGTACCTGCCGGCCCGTGACAAGGGCCCGGTCCGCCGGTTCGCCCGCGACTGGGTCGACTCGCGGTTCAACATGGCGGAGTTCTTCCTGCCGCTGGCCGTGGTCATCCTGGTGCTGAGCGTCGTGCGGGTGCCCGCCCTGCAGAGCATCGCGCTGCTGCTGTGGCTGGTCGTGATCGTCCTGATCGTGCTCGACTCGGTCCTCAGCGGTGTCCGGCTGCGGAAGCGGCTGACCGAGCGCTTCCCTGACAAGAACAGGAAGGGCGCGGTGGCCTACGCCCTCATGCGCTCCCTCCAGATGCGTCGGCTCCGGCTGCCCAAGCCGCAGGTCAAGCGCGGAGAGCGGCCCTGAGCACGGACGCTTTCCAGGGGGGTGCGGCCGAGAGCTGGCTGAGCAAGCTGGGCGGGCTGCGGGACGTCGTACGGCAGGAACTGGTCGGCCGGCAGCTCGACGAGCAGATAGCCGGGCGGTTCCCGGTCGGGCAGCGGCTGCGGGTGCTCGACGTCGGGATGGGCCAGGGCACGCAGGCGCTGCGGCTGGCCCGGGCCGGGCACAAGGTGACCGGTGTCGAGCAGGACGCCACGATGATCGCGGCGGCGCGTCAGGCGCTGTCCGGCCAGCCGGAGGGGATCCGCGAGCGGATGCGGATCGTGCAGGGCGACGGGCGGGACACCGGTGTGCACTTCCTGCCGGGCAGTTTCGACGTGGTGCTGTGCCACGGGGTGCTGATGTACGTCGAGGAGCCCGATCCGCTGCTGGCCGGGCTGGCCCGGATGCTCGCCCCGGGCGGGCTGCTGTCGCTGCTGGTGCGCAACGGCGACGCGCTGGCCATGCGGCCGGGGCTGTCCGGCGACTGGGCGGGCGCGCTGGCCGCGTTCGACTCGACCGCCTATCGCAACCGCCTCGGCCTCGACGTGCGCGCCGACCGGCTCGCCAAGCTGACGGCCACGCTCGCCGGGATCGGGGCGCCGCTGCACACCTGGTACGGCGTGCGGGTCTTCACGGACACCGCACCGGACGGCGCGGAGCTCCCGGCCGACCTGGACACCCTGCTGGCCGCCGAGGAACGCGCCGGCCGGACGGACCCGTACCGGGGAGTCGCGGCGCTGCTGCACCTGTGCGGGGTACGGGGCTGAGGACCGCGCCGGGCAGCGAGCACCCGGGCGGGCGCTCGCCGGGTCCGGCACCTCCGCCCGGCTGGAGCGGCTCCCCAGGCCCACAGCCACGCTCGTTCGGGTGAGTCCGGGGGGACGGTGGAAGACGCCGTGGGGAAACTCGGGGCATGAGTGCCTCGCCTGTGCCTGCCCTGCGGACCGTCGCCGCCCTCGGGGCGTTCGCGTGCTGCGCGGCGCTCGTCGGCGGCTGTTCCGCCCTGGATCCGTCGGCCGGAACGGAGCGGTCGGCGGTCGGTGCCGCGGTTCCCGGGTCCGGGGCCGACCTGCAGAGCGCGTATCTGAAGGTGATCAGGGACGTCCTGCCGTCGGTGGTACAGATCCGGGCGAGCGGTTCCCTCGGCTCCGGTGTGGTGTACGACGGCGACGGACACATCGTCACCAACGCCCATGTCGTTGGGGACGACAAGACCTTCCGGGTGACCACCGCGAACAGCGAGGACCCGCTGACCGCGTCCCTGGTGTACTCCTACCCGGAGCAGGACCTCGCGGTGATCAAGCTGGACGGGGTTCCGGGCGGGCTGAAGGCCGCGCGGTTCGGGGACTCCGGGAAGGTGCAGGTCGGGCAGATCGTCCTGGCCATGGGCTCGCCGCTCGGGCTGTCGTCCAGCGTGACGCAGGGCATCGTGTCGGCGACCGGACGGACCGTCAGCGAGGGCAGCGAGGGCGGGGGGACGGGCGCCACCATCGGGAACATGGTGCAGACGTCGGCGGCCATCAACCCGGGCAACAGCGGCGGGGCGCTGGTCGATCTGAGCGGGCAGGTCATCGGCATTCCCACGCTCGCCGCCGCCGATCCCGAGCTCGGCGGCAGCGCGGCGCCCGGGATCGGGTTCGCGATCCCCGCGTCCATGGTGCGGACCGTCGCCGACCAGATCGTCAGGAAGGGCAGGGTGACGGACTCGGGACGGGCCGCGCTCGGCATCACCGGCCGGACCGTTCTCGACGGGGCGTTGCGGCCCGCCGGGGTGGCCGTGGTCGACGTGCGGGGCGGGGACGCGGCCGACCGGGCCGGTATCCGGCCCGGTGACGTCGTCACCAGGCTGGGCGACGCCGGGATCACCACGATCACCTCGCTGTCCGAGGCGCTGGCGGCGGACCGGCCGGGGCAGCGGATACCGGTGACCTTCGTGCGCGACGGCGCCCCGCGGACCGTGTACGTGACGCTGGGCGAGCAGTGAGGAGGGCGGGCGAGTACCCGTTCCGGTACTCCCCGCCCCCCGTGGGTCAGGACTCCTCGGCGTGCAGGCTCATCGGGCCGTAGATCTCCGTGGTGTCCTCGAACAGCCGTACCTGGTCCGCGCCGCCCTCGAGCAGGGCCTTGTAGTGCTCACCGACCCAGGATTCGGCATCCCCCTGGGTGGTGAACTCCTCCGGCTGCACCGCGGGCTGGACCTCCGTCCCGTCGGCCTTCTCGAACCGCCACGTCCAAGCCACCATGTACGCCTCCCTGGTGCGACCACGTGCAGAGCGAAAGCCGGATCTTGGTCCGGCTTCTGCCACGAGCCTAACCGGACGCGCAAGACGTGCGGCGACAAGCGAAAATCAGGTCCGTGGAAGTGACTCTGCTAGGCACCGGTGCCCCCGCGGGCCTGCCCCGCCCCGACTGCCCCTGCGCGGCCTGCGCCACCGCGCTCGGGCCGGACGCGCGGGCCGCCACCGCGCTGCTCGTGGACGGGCTGCTGCTGCTCGACCTGACGCCCGGCGCGGCGTTCGCGGCGGCACGGGCCGGGCATTCGCTGGGCGGGGTGCGGCAGGTGGCGCTGTCGCATCCGCACGACGGACCGGCGATCGAGGTGCCGGACGGCCTGCCGCAGCCCGTGCGGGTGCCGGACGGCCAGGAGTTGACGCTGCTGACGGGGCATCGGGTGCGGGCGCTGGCGATGGACGCGGGCGGCACCGGGTACGCGGTGACCGGGCCGGACGGGCAGCGGCTGCTGTACCTGCCCCCGGGCAGCGCGCCGGCCGGACTGGAGAACGGGGCGGTGCCCGGGGGGACGTACGACATGGTCCTGGCGGACGTCGTGGGACGGCCGGACGCGCTGGCCAAGCTGCGGGCGGTGGGCGCGGTGGGGCCGACCACGGACGTCGTCGCCGTCCACCTCGACCACGACGTGCCGCCCGGGGCGGAGTTGCGGCGGCGGCTGGCCGCGGCGGGGGCACGCGCGGTGCCGGACGGGGCGACGCTGGTGGTGGGCGCGTACGAGGACGTGCCGGACGTTCCCCGGCGGACGCTGGTGCTGGGCGGTGCGCGGTCGGGGAAGTCGGTGGAGGCCGAGCGGCGCCTCGAGGCCTTTCCCGGCGTGCTGTACGTGGCGACGGGCGGTGCGCGGAACGGGGACACCGAGTGGGCGGCGCGGGTGGCGGCGCACCGGGAGCGGCGGCCGGGTTCCTGGCGTACGGCGGAGACCTGCGACCTGGTGCCGTTGCTCGGGGAGGACGGGCCGCCGCTGCTGATCGACTGTCTGTCGCTGTGGCTGACGGACGCGATGGACTCCGTCGGGGCGTGGGACGACGCGGAGTGGGCGTCCGGTGGGGAGCGGGCGTTGCGGGAGCGGGTGCGGGAGCTGACCGCGGCGGTGCGGGGGGCGCGGCGGACCGTTGTCGCGGTGTCGAACGAGGTCGGCTCGGGGATCGTGCCGGCGACCTCCTCCGGCCGGCGCTACCGGGACGAGCTGGGACGGCTGAACGCGGCGTTCGCCGGCGAGTGCGAGCAGGTGGTGCTGGTGGTGGCGGGGCAGGCGGTGGTGCTGCGGGGCTAGGGGATTTCGTTTGATCAGCGGGCGGGCCACAGGAAGATGCCGGCGATGTGGAGTGCGGCCAGGTAGATGGTCGCGCGTGACCTACTGCCCGGTGGCGCCCCTGCCCGACTCTCGGCCGACAAGGCCGCCACCTTGATGCCGGCTTGCACGGTCGCGCGCAGTCAGGCCGACATCGACCGCGGACTGGCTGCAGCGGCGGGGTCGGGCCAGGCCGCCCCCGCCCTGCCCAAGGGCATGAGCATGGAGACCGCCGAGATGATCGAGCGGGCCCTGCGCGAGGCGGACGGCACCCTGTCGGCCACCGAGTGCGCCGTCCTGACCGGCGTCTCCCGCGTGAGCGTCCGCCGCTACCTGGAGCACTTCCGGACCGTCGGGCGCGCCGAGGTGTCCCTGCGCTACGGGGTCACGGGCAGGCCCGAGCGCCGGTACCGCTTCCGTGACCTGCCCGGCCGACTGCGCCCGAACGACCAGGCGCGCGCCTGAAGCCGCTCGTGGACCTCGGTGACCGCCGAGGCCGGGCGGGCCGGCGCCTCACGGGCGGCCGGACGCGGTCGCTCCGGTTCTGCCCGCACTCAAGCGCCCATGATCCGCATGAGGACGGTGCGGTCATGGGAGCTCCTGCTCGGCCCAAATGATCTTCCCTCCGGGCGTGTACCGGACACCCCAGCGATGGGAGAGCTGGGCGACGAGGAAGAGGCCGCGGCCGCCCTCGTCCGTGCTGCGGGCGTGCCTCAGGCGAGGAGCCGTACTGCTGCCGTCGGCCACCTCGCAGGTCAGGCGAGCGTCACGGAGCAGTCGCAGGCGTACGGGGCCCGAGGCGTAGCGGATCGCGTTGGTGACGAGTTCGCTGACGATGAGCTCCGTCGTCATGGCCAGTTCCCGGCAGCTCCAGGTCTCGACCTGACGTGTCGCGGCTGCGCGGACGTCACCGACGGCGGCCGGGTCCAGCGGCACGTCCCAGGAGGCGACCTGATCGGGGCCCAGGGCGTGGGCGCGGGCGAGCAGCAGGGCGACGTCGTCGGGCTGCGGCGCGGGAACGAGCCGGCGCACCGCGTTCGCGCACAGCGTTTCCAGGTCGGAGCCGGGCGAGCACAGCAGATGTCCGAGACGGGACATGCCGCCCTCGATGTCGCGGTCGGCCCCCTCGACCAGGCCGTCGGTGTAGAGGCCGAAGATGCTGTACTCGGGGAGTTCGATCTCGGTTGCCTCGAAGGCCATGCCGCCCAGCCCGAGCGGAGGACCGGCGGGAAGCTCCGGGAAGGAGAACCGCCCGTCCGGGGTGACGACGACCGGCGGTGGATGGCCGGCCCGGGCCAGCGTGCACCGCTGTGTCACCGGGTCGTAGACGGCGTACAGGCAGGTCGCTCCGAGGAAGGCGGTGACGGTCTGGTCGGCGGGGTCGGTGGTCGGTTCCTCGCTCAGCCGGAGCACCAGGTCGTCGAGGTGGGCCAGCAGCTCATCTGGGGGCAGGTCCATGTCGGCGAGGGTCTGCACGGCGGTGCGCAGCCGGCCCATCGTCGCCGCCGCGGTGATGCCGTGGCCGACCACGTCACCGACGACCAGACCCACACGGGCACCGGACAGCGGGATCACGTCGAACCAGTCGCCGCCGACCCCGTCCGACGCGTCCGCCGGCAGATAGTGGGAGGCCACCTCCAGCGCTGTTCCACCGGTCAGGGCGTGGGGGAGCATGCTGCGCTGCAGCGTGACCGCCGCGGTGTGTTCCCTGGTGTAGCGGCGGGCGTTGTCGACGCACAGCGCCGCCCGCGCCACCAGCTCCCGGGCCAGCAGCACGTCGTCCTGCTGGAACGAGGTGGGGTTCACCGACCGGGCGAAAGAGGCGAGACCGAGGACGGTGTTGCGCGCCCGCATCGGCACCGAGATGAGGGAGTGCAGACCGAACTCGCGGATGCTGGCCATCCTGGCCGGCTGCTCGGCGATCCACAGGGGATCGCTCGGGTCGAGAACGGGTATGAAGATCGGTTCGCCGTCGACGAGCAGGTTCGCGTCGTGCGGCGGGGGAACGAAGTCGACCTTGTCCCCTGTCTGCGCGACGGCCTCCGGGCAGCCCGGTCGTACGGAGCTCATTCCGGCCCGGCGCATCACCGGCCGGGCCGGCGCCGGCCCGGCGTCGGGCAACCATGTCCCCTGGCCCTCGCCGCTCAGGACCGGCTCGAGAAGGTCGACGATGACGAAGTCGGCGAAGCGCGGAACAGCGAAGTCGGCGAGTTCCTGCGCCGTGCGCATCACGTCCAGCGTCCTGCCGATGCTGGTCCCGGCCTCGCTGACCAGCGACAGCAGCCGGCGGGCGTTCCAGCGCTCGGTGACGTCCATGACCATGTAGCACAGCCCGGTGACGGAGTTGTCGGCGTCCACCAGCGGGAAGAACGAGGTGGAGTAGGCGTGCTGACGGTGCGGGTCCGCCCAACTCCATCCCATGTACTCGTAGTCGGTGACCGGCACGCCGGTCGTGAGCACCTTGCGCATCACGCCCTCGAGGGTCTCCCCCTGCAGGCCCGGCAGCAGCTCGCTCAGCCGGCGCCCCAGCCGTTGTTCACGTGGCACACCGCCGAAACGCTCCAGGGTGTCGTTGATCCAGACGTAGCGCATCTCCAGATCCATCACCGCCATACCGACCGGAGAGCGGGTCAGGAAGCCGTCCAGGACGGACTCGCCCATGGTCCACTGCTGCCGCTCCGGTCGTGCCGAGATCAGAAAACACTCGTCCTCGCCGATGTGGAAGGGCCCGGACACGCGCAGGCCGACCTCGACGGGGGCACGGTCGCGCCGTACGGCGACCCGGCCACTCCAGCCCATTCCCGCGCGGCACCGTTCCGCGATACGGGCGACACGTACCGGGTCCCCGGGCATCGCCAGCAGCTCTGCGGCAGGACGCCCGACCACCTGCGCACTGGAGTAGCCGAGGAGTGCTTCAGCCCCCCGCGTCCAGCCGATCACCTTGCCGGCCGCGGACACCAGCGCTACCGCGTCGTCGGACGCGTCGAGGAGGTCGTGCGGTCCTACGGGCGGAGGCGCGTCGAATCCGTCTCGCACAGGCGCCATGGCTCTCACCTCTACACGCCAGTATGTTCCCGCCCGGGCTTGGTGCGCATGCTCCGGGCCGCGGGGTCAGCCCCGTCGGAAAGGCGGGGAACGTCGTTTCCATGGCGTTGGCAACCATCGGAACCTCCTCCCAAGCTGAGGGACGCTCGGGCAGACCGTGTGCAGGTCGATGCAGGGGGTCCAGACTTGCTCTCGCGCCTCGGCGTGTCGCAGAAGTGGCCCGGGAGCCGCCGGCTCGTCACTCTCGGTGCGGCGGGGTGAGCCGGCGGGCGTCCTGGAACTCGGCGGGCAACTCGTCCTCAAACCTGGCGCTGAAGTCGACCAGCGCGTCCGGGCAGGCGAACGGGTCGTCGTGCTCGTCGCAGCGCAGGTTCACGCTGTTGGTCATCGTCTCGCAGCAGCGAGTGGTCATGACCTCGGCTTCTCGCTGATCGGCACCGTGACGGCTCGGGCCGGGGCGGCCGGCCGCTCGCGCCCCCAGGCGGCCAGCGGCCGGAGGGCGTCGTTGCGGCGCATCCCGTCCTCGGTCAGCGAGTACTCGACGCGGGGCGGCACCTCGTCGAAGGAGACGCGGTGCACGACGCCGTCCGCTTCCAGCTCACGCAGGTGAGAGGCCAGCACCTTCTCGGTGATCCCGGGAAGCAGCCGGCGCAGCTCGCCGAAGCGACGGCAGGGGTGCCCGTGGAGCGCCCACAGGATCAGCACCTTCCACTTGCCTCCGATCACCTCCATCGCGGCTTCGATCCCGCAGACGTGTCGCTCCGGTGCGCCCGGCCGGTTCAGCGTCGTCATGCCCCGCCCTCCTGACGTGCTCGCTCACCCCGGGGTAACCACCCACAACCAAGTGCGTACTTGATCACCCCCGGCCCTGTGACCAGCCTGGTCGGCATGGCACACAACCCTGTTGAGAAGACTCCCGTCACCGTGCTGGGCCTCGGCGCCATGGGCACCGCGCTGGCTCGCACCTGGCTTGCCGCCGGCCACCCGCTCACCGTCTGGAACCGCACCCCGGCCCGCGCGGCGGCACTCGCCGCCGAGGGCGCGAGGGTGGCGGACACCGCCGCCGAGGCGGTCGCGGCGAACTCCCTGATCGCCGTCTGCCTGTTGGACGACACCTCGGTCGACCAGGTGCTGGCCGGCACCGACCTGGCCGGCAGGGACCTGGTCAACCTGACCACCAGCACCCCTGCCCAGGCCCGAGCACGCGCCGAGTGGGCACGCGAGCGCGGCGCCCGCTACCTGGATGGCGGAGTCATGGCCGTCCCTCCGATGATCGGCGTCCCGGAAGCCGGCGGCTACGTCTTCTACAGCGGCTCGCGGAAGCTGTTCGAGCGGCACCGGGAGACCCTGGCGGTACCGGTCGGCACCACCTACGTCGGCGAGGACGCGGGCTTCGCGGCCCTGCACGACGTGGCCCTGCTCAGCGCCATGTACGGAATGTTCGCCGGTACCGCGCACGCCTTCGCTCTGATCCGCAGGGAGGACATCGACCCCGCGGCACTCGCCCCGCTGCTGGCCGACTGGCTCGTCGCGATGGCCCCGGCGGTTACCGGACCGCCGACCGGCTGCGCAGCGGCGACTACACCAAGGGCGTCGTCTCCAGCCTCGCCATGCAGGTGGCCGGCACGCCGACCTTCCTGAGCACCGCCGAGCAGCAGGGCGTCAGCCCGGAACTGCTCGGCCCCTACTTCGACCTGATGCGCCGCCGCCTGGGCGAGGGCGGTGGCGACGAGGACCTCACGGGTGTGATCGACCTGCTGGTGCACTGAGGCGCCGCGGGTTCTGCGGTCTGGCCGGTCAGCTTTTACGGCCTGGTTCTGCGGCCTGGTTCTGCGGCCTGGTTCTGCGGCCTGGTTCTGCGGCCTGGTTCTACGGTCTGTCCTTGCGGGCGACGAGGCGGTACGCGTTGGAGAAGCGGGTGCGGCGGAGGGCGGGGGCCAGGGTGTGGTCCAGGGCGGAGGCCGCCGCGGCCAGGGGGGTGGCCGCCGCTCTGAGCGCGGGGTGGGCCCGGGTCAGGGCCAGGCGGAGCGCCGCTGACAGGTCGTAGGGGGTGTGGGGGGCTCTGCGGTCCGTGACGAGGATCGTGCAGCCCTGGGCCTGGAGTTCCGTACGGAGGTTGCCCAGGGGCACCAGGTGCAGGTGGCGCGGCTGCCCGTGGGGCAGCCACCACCTGCCGAGCAGGGCGGCGAACGCGCTGTGCGGATCGGGGACCTCGACGACGAGGTGGCCGCCGGGACGCAGGACGGTGAGGGCGGCGCGGAGTTCGGCGCGCGGGTCGGGGACGTGCGCCAGGTGGTGGAACATGGTGACCACGTCGTAGCGGGAGCGCAGCCGGGCCGGGTTCCCAGGGGTGGACAGGAAGCCGCGGTGGGCTTCCTCGACCCGCCCGGCAAGGAGGGCCTGTTCCACGCGGGCCGTCGGGTCCAGGCCGTCGAAGCTGGTGTAGGGGAAGAACTCCTTGGCCGCCTCGGGGAAGCGGGCGTGCCCGGTGCCCACGTCCAGCCAGCTCTCCGGATCGGGCAGCGCCGACAGCGCGTGGGCGGTGGCGCGGTGCCGGCGGCGGACCGCGCGGGCGCTCAGGACGCGTTCGCCGAACTCCTCCAGGTGTTTTTGGTAGGCGTCCCGGTGGTAGAGGTCGATTCCCTCCGCCGTGAGCCGGGGGTTCTGGAAGACGTGGCCGCAGTCGTGGCACTCGTCGACGACGAACGTGCCCGGCCGGTGCCGCAGCGGGTCGGGGGCGCGCAGCCGGGTGCGCAGTCGCCGGGAGCCGCACCAGGGGCAGTCCGCACGGCGCCGTTCCAGGAAGGGGTCCGTGACCTGCGGGCCGCCCTGAGGGGTCGTCCGCGGGGTGTGGGGCGAGGGCTGCATGGGCGGCTCCCTGTGCGACATTCCGCTGCAAAGCGGAACGTATGGGATGCCGATCTTGGGTGCAAAGACATCGCGCGGGTGTGGTGCTGATGTGGCGCGGAACTGTTCGATCGCTGCCGGTACTGTTCGGCGAATGAGCTCGCTTAATCTCGACGACTTCACCGATCTGATCGAGCGTCCGGACGGGGGCGTGCGCCGTGACGCCGAGGCCCGCCGAGCAGGGCGGATCGTGCCGCCCGGGTCCCTGGGCCGCCTCGACGACCTGGGTGAGTGGCTGGCCGCCGCGCAGGGGACCGTACCGGTTCGGCCGGTCGAACGGCCGCGCGTCGTGCTCTTCGCCGGTGACCACGGCATCGCCGAAATGGGTGTCTCCGCCCGGCCCGCGGGCAGCGCCGGCCGGCTGGTCCGGGCGGTCCTGGAGGGCGCGAGCCCGGCGTCGGTGCTGGCCCGCAGGCTCGGGGTGCCGGTGCGGGTGGTGGACATGGCGCTGGACTGCGACCCGGAGTCACTGCCGGCGGAGGTGGTACGGCACCGGGTGCGGCGCGGCAGCGGACGCATCGACGTCGAGGACGCGCTGACCCTGGACGAGGCCGAGGCGGCCTTCCGGACGGGTGTCGCCGTGGCCGACGAGGAGGCCGACTCCGGTACGGACCTGGTGGTGCTCGGCGATGTGAGCGTCGGCGGGACCACGCCGGCCTCGGTGCTGGTGGCCGCGCTGTGCGGGACGGACGCGTCGGTGGTGACCGGGCGGGGCGGCGAGGCGATCGACGACCTGGCGTGGATGCGCAAGTGCGCCGCCGTCCGGGACGCGCTGCGGCGGGCGCGACCGGTGCTCGGCGACCAGCTGCAGCTGCTGGCGACGGTGGGCGGGGCCGACCTCGCGGCGATGACCGGGTTCCTGCTGCAGGCCGCGGTGCGCAAGCTGCCGGTGATCCTGGACGGGGTGGTGGCGGCCGCGAGCGCGCTGGTCGGGCAGCGGATCGCGTTCCGGGCGCCGGACTGGTGGCTGGCCGGGCACGACAGCGGGGAGCCGGGGCAGGCCAAGGCGCTGGACCGGATGGCGCTGGAGCCGCTGCTCGAGCAGCGGGTGACCGTCGGGGAGGGGGCGGGGGCGCTGCTCGCCCTGCCGCTGGTCCAGGCGGCGGCCGCACTGGCGGCGGAGCTGCCCGAACGGGAGCAGGAGGAGGAGCCCGCGGAGAAGACCGGGGAGCAGGAGCCCGGGGAGCAGGTCGAGGAGAAGCGGCCCGAGGAGCAGGCCGAGGCGAAGCCGTCCGAGGAACAGGCCGAAGCGAAGCCGTCCGGGGAGTCCGACGCCGGGCCCGAGCAGGCGGAGTAGCCGACGGGAGGATGGCCCGACCGGAAAAGCCATGGTTCGCCGCGGCGGCACCCATATGATCCTCCATCATGGGAGATGCCCGAATTGCCGCGCACCAGCAGGCCACCCCGGACCGGCCGGGTGAGAACGGCCGGCGGTCCACCGGGGCGTCCCGGCGGGCCGCCGCACTCGCCGTCTGGTATCTGCGCGCGGTCGCCTTCGTCAACTTCCTGAGCGCGGTGTGGGTCTCGCTGGGTCAGGACGTGCGGCGGCACAACCAGGAGAACCTCTTCACGCCGTACCTGCTGACGGCCGGCTTCGCCTCGGGCGTGTTCACCACGTTCCTGGCGATCACCATGCGGCGCCGCAAGCGGGCCGCGTGGATCCTGAACCTGGTGCTCAGCGGCCTGTTCCTGGCCCTGTTCGCATTCGCCATGGCGTTCCCGGAGATCCAGCGGTACGCGCAGAACTGGATCTCGCTGGTCCTGTCGGCCGCCTTCGTCGGAGCGCTGCTGGTGGGCCGCCGGGAGTTCTACGCCAAGGGCGACCGGTCCAACCCCAAGCTGGCCGTCACGGTCGCGGTCGGCGGCGGGCTCGTCGCCTCGATCCTGGCCGCGCTGCTGGTCACGGTCACCAACCAGGCCCCGGACGCCGGGCGTTCGACGTTCCCGGAGCGTTGGCACTACGGCACGCTGCGGCTGGTCTCGGTCGCCGCCGACGAGGCGCGGTTCCCGGGGATCACCTCCCCGAACTGGGTCAACGTCGTCATCAACGTGATGAGCACGCTCCTCGTCCTGGCCGTGCTCTACGCCGCCTTCCGCTCCCGGCGTGCCGTGGACCCGCTCACCGAGGACGACGAGAAGCGGCTGCGGGCCCTGCTGGACCGGCACGGCGACCGGGACTCCCTCGGCTACTTCGCGCTGCGCCGGGAGAAGAGCGTGGTGTGGTCGCCGACCGGGAAGGCGGCGGTGGCCTACCGCGTGGTGGGCGGGGTGTCGCTGGCCTCCGGGGATCCGATCGGCGACCCCGAGGCATGGCCGGGGGCGATCGTGCCGTGGCTGGCCCAGGCGCGGGAGCACGGCTGGATCCCGGCCGTGATGGGCGCCGGCGAGGAGGCGGGCACCGTGTACGCGCGGCACGGTCTCGACGCGCTGGAGCTCGGTGACGAGGCGATCGTGGAAGTCGCCGACTTCACCCTGGAGGGGCGGGCCATGCGGACCGTCCGGCAGGCGTACAACCGGGTGCGGCGGGCCGGGTACACGGTGCGCATCCGGCGGCACGAGGACATCCCGGCCGACGACATGGCGTACCTGCTGCGGCGGGCGGACGACTGGCGCGACGGGGCGACCGAGCGCGGGTTCAGCATGGCGCTGGGGCGGCTCGGCGATCCCGGGGACGGGCGGTGCGTGATGCTCGAGTGCGCGGACGCCCGGGGTGAGCTGCGCGCACTGCTGTCCTTCGTCCCGTGGGGGCCGCGCGGTCTGTCCCTCGACCTCATGCGGCGCGACCGGGACTCGGACAACGGGCTGATGGAGTTCATGGTCATCGAGCTGCTGCGCCGGGCCGGCGAAATCGGCGTCGCCCAGGTCTCGCTCAACTTCGCCATGTTCCGTTCCGTTTTCGAACGTGGCGCGCGCCTCGGCGCCGGGCCGGTGCTGAGGCTGTGGCGGTCGCTGCTCAGCTTCTTCTCCCGCTGGTGGCAGATCGAGTCGCTGTACCGCGCCAACGCGAAGTACCGGCCCATCTGGGAACCGCGGTTCCTGCTCTTCGAGAAGAGCGCGGACCTGCTGCGCATCGGCCTGGCGTCGGCGCGGGCGGAGGGGTTCCTGGGGGGCCTGTCGTCGGATTCCCGTCGTCCGCCCGAAGGGCGGGCCCCGCGGCGTCCGGTGCGTGTGATCGCAAGGCGCCGGAGCGTCCTCGATGGGGGTGCCCCCGCTCGAGCGCAGTCGAGAGTGGGGGAGGAGCCACGTGGGCGGTTCGGCAACGCCGCATGGGGGTCCCCCCGCTCGAGCGAAGCCGAGAGTGGGGGAGCGCGTGCCGGACGCCGCCGGGCAGGCGGGAATCCGACCACAGGCCCCACGGCGCCGGGGCTGCCGAAGTGGCTGCACCGCACGCATCCGGAGACCCACAGGTGAACCCGCTCGCCCGCCGGCTCGCCCGCTGGGCCCGCGCCGAATGGGGACTGCTGTACGTCACCGTGCGCGGGCCGCTGTTGCGGCGGCGCCTGCGGGCGATCCCGATGACGGTCGGGGCGGTGTGCCTGACGGCGGCGGTGCAGTCGGTGCAGAACCAGCCCTGGGGTTGTCGGCCGATACAGGCCATGGGGGCCGTACGGGCCGCGGACCCCCTGTGGCTGGCGCTGTTGCGCACTCCCCTCTCCCTGTTCGTGCCGGCGCTGGACCTGCCGGTGTGGGGGGCGCTCGCCCAGATCCTGTTCGTGTTCGGCCTCGCCGAGATCTGTCTGGGCCGACGGCGGACGCTGGCCATCGCGTACGTGGCCACGCTCGCCGGCACGCTGTACGCGCGCGCCGGCATCGCGCTGGGCCCGCACCACCTGCTGGGCCTGCCCGCCACGGACGCCCAGGTCGTGGACACCGGCCCGTCGGCGGCCGTGGTGGGCCTGGCCGTGTACCTGGGCCGACGGTACGGCGCGTACGTCACGGCGGGTGGCGTGGCCGCCGCGATATTGGCGGAGATCCTGGTGAAGGAGAACCTCGCGGGCAAGGAACACCTGGCGGCCCTGGCGGGCGTGACGCTGCTGTGCGCGGGCGAGACCCTGCGGCTCGGTCAGCGCCGGCCGGGCACCCTCGAGGGCGTCGGGTCCGGTCTGCCGCCGATCCAGTCCTGGAAGGCGAGGCCCGGGCGCAGCCAGCGCCGGTCGTGGTGATAGTCCCGCAGGATCGAGCGCGCACGCGCGCGCGGCCGGCGGCGGTACAGGCGGCGGGCCCAGTAGGAGCCGGGCCGGGCCAGGCGCGCCGCGCCGACCAGAGCGACCACCGGAACGATCACGCCGAAGATCGCGGTGCGGAGCTTGCCCTTGGCCAGGGCGACGAGGGAGAGGAGGAAGTTCCCGGCCACGGTGGAGATGACGGTGCCGCGGTCCTGGAGTTCGCCCTGGGTGAGGTCGTTGACGCCGAACGGGGAGAAGCCGACGAGGATCAGGCCGACAAGGGCGGCGGTGAGGACGACGACCTCGACGCTCTTGCGGCCGTCCTCGGTCCAGTAGACGTCATGGAGGTGCAGGATCAGCGCGAACTCGTCCAGGACGAGTCCCGCGCCGACGCCGAAGACGACGGCGAAGAGCCCTTCGCCGAAGGTGTGCCGCTCGCTGGCGACCGCCCCGAAGCCGCCGACGACGGTGAGGACGACCCCGGGCACCACGTGGTGGATGTGCAGCCCGCCCGCCCCCGTGACGTTGCCGAACGGCCCTTTGCCCGCCCGGATCAGGCGGGTGATCACGCGGGTGACCACGAAGGTCAGGACGAAGGCGCTGAGGGCGAGGAGCAGCGGGAGCTTGCCCGGCTCGATGATGTTCCGGTACCACCAATGTCCCATATGCGCACTTTAACCGCGGAGGGCGTGCCCGCCCGCGGGAGCGGCCGTACCGGCCCGTCCGGGCGCCGGGTAGCCTGCGCCGGTGGTCAAGACCCCCTGGCCGGACGGCCTGCGCTTCGCCTTCGGGACCCTCACCGTGCTCCCGGTCCGGGTCACCCGCTGGGACCGGGAGGCGGCGCGCGGCGGCATGCTGTGCGCCCCGCTGGCCGGCCTGGTGGTCGGCGCGTGTGCGGCCGCGGCCGGCCTGCTGCTGCTCCTCCTCGGTGCGGGCCCGCTGCTCGCCGCGGTCGCCACCGCCGCCGTACCCGCCGCGCTCACCCGGGGCCTGCATCTCGACGGGCTGGCCGACACCGCGGACGGGCTGGGCAGCGGCAAGCCCGCCGAGGACGCGCTGCGGATCATGAAGCAGTCGGACATCGGGCCGTTCGGCGTGCTCACGCTGGTCTTCGTGCTCCTGGCCCAGGTGGCCGCACTCGCCCAGGCCTACGGCGGCTCGTGGGCGCGGGGCGCGCTCGCCGCCGTCGTCTCGGCCACGGCGGCCCGGCTGGCGCTGACCCTCGCCGCCCGCCACGGGGTGCCGGCCGCCCGGCCGGAGGGGCTCGGGGCGGCGGTCGCCGGGGTGGTGCCGACCGGTGGCGCCCTGGCCGTCGCGGTCGGCGTCGTCATGGCGGCCGGGGCGGCGGGCGCCCTTCTCGACGCGTACGACGTCGCCCGCGCCGCGCTGGCCGTGGCGGGCGCCGTCGCCGTCGCCGAACTCCTGCTCCGGCACTGCACACGCCGCTTCGGCGGAGTCACCGGCGACGTGTTCGGCGGACTGGCGGAGACCGCGGCGACAACGGCGCTCGTCGTCTTCGGCCTGGGCCGGTAGGACCTGCCCGGCGGATCATGCCGCGGGCGCGGGGCCGGCACGCCATGCCCCCCTCTCGTGCCCCCACGGCGTACACGGTGGCCTGTGTGCCGCTGATCGAGGGTCAGTTCCCGCGGCCGGTGCGGTGTGCACGCCGGCGGTGGCGCCGTTCCTGGTCAACGCGCTGCCGGTGCGCTCCCCCAGCCGCCGCTCCCTCGCCGGCCGGCTCGCGGGCACCTCGGTCACGGGGCGTTCCAGGAGACCGGCGACCGGGCGCGGGGCAGGGTTTCCCGGGGCTGAGGTCGATTCGCCCGCGAGGCCGTGCCGTTGCCGCCCATGTGGTAAACCCGGGGAGGACCGGGCCGTGCACACCCGCAGGAATGAGCGCACGCGACGACGCGCGTAGGCTCGTCCCGGGTGTTCGCCGACAGGGTGAAGGCCCGGTCGCAACGCGCCTCCCCAGCTCGGTGCCAGGGCGGTCGCTCCCCGGGCCCGGTCGCCCCACCCGCATCGGCCACAGAACTTACATATCGGAAGCGAGATTTCACCACCGTGACTGCTCTCACTCTCAGCACCGCCGCGGTGCCCGGCCTCCGGGCCGACGCGATCGTGATCGGTGTCGCCAAGGGCACTGCGCCCAAGTCTGCGGACCTCGTCGTCGCGCCGGGCGCCGAGGCCGTGGACAAGGCGTACGACGGCAGGCTCGCCGACGTCCTGGACACCCTCGGTGCCTCGGGCGCCGAGGGCGAGCTGACGAAGCTGCCCGCCCCGGCCGGCTTCAAGACGCCGCTCGTCGTGGCGGTGGGCCTGGGGGCGGCGCCGGACAAGGACGGCTCGTACGACGCCGAGACGCTGCGCCGGGCCGCCGGCGTGGCCGCGCGTGCCCTCGGCGGGGCGAAGAAGGCCGCCTTCGCGCTGCCCGTCGGCGACGCCGGCGACGTCGGCGCGATCGCGGAGGGCGTGCTGCTGGGCGCGTACTCCTTCGACGCGTACAAGGACAACGGCAAGGCCGACCGGTCGTCGAAGGCGAAGAACGGCAAGGGCCCCCTCGCCGAGGCCACGCTGCTCGGCGGCAAGCCGCGGGACGCGGCCCACAAGGGCGCCGTCGCGCGTGCCGCCGCCGTCGCCGAGGAGCTCAACCGGGCCCGTGACCTGATCAACATGCCGCCGAACGACCTCACCCCCGAGGCGTTCGCCCAGGTCGCCCAGGCGGCGGCCAAGGAACACGGCCTCAAGGTGCAGGTGCTCGACGAGAAGGCCCTGACCAAGGGCGGCTACGGCGGCATCCTCGGCGTCGGCGGCGGCTCGGCCGCGGCACCCCGCCTGGTGAAGCTGTCCTACACGAGCTCGAAGGCGAAGAAGCACCTGGCCCTCGTCGGCAAGGGCATCACGTACGACTCGGGCGGCATCTCGCTCAAGCCCGCCGGTCACAACGAGACGATGAAGTGCGACATGAGCGGTGCCGCCGCCGTGTTCGCCGCCGTCGTCGCCGCCGCCCGGCTGGGCCTGGAGGTCAACGTCACCGGCTGGCTGGCGCTCGCCGAGAACATGCCGTCGGGCACCGCGGTCCGCCCCGGTGACGTGCTGCGCATGTACAGCGGGAAGACCGTCGAGGTCCTCAACACCGACGCCGAGGGCCGCCTGGTCCTCGCGGACGCGCTGTGGGCGGCCTCGCTGGAGAAGCCGGACGCGATCGTCGACGTGGCGACGCTGACCGGCGCGATGGTGCTGGCGCTGGGCAGCCGCACCTTCGGTGTCATGGCCAACGACGACGCGTTCCGCACGGCGATCGTCGAGGCCGCCGAGGAGGTCGGCGAGGCGTCCTGGCCGATGCCGCTGCCGGAGCACCTGCGCAAGGGCATGGACTCCCCCACCGCCGACATCGCCAACATGGGCGAGCGGATGGGCGGCGGCCTGGTCGCCGGTCTCTTCCTGCGCGAGTTCGTCGGCGAGGGCATCACCTGGGCCCACCTCGACATCGCCGGCCCGGCCTTCAACGAGCAGGGCCCCTTCGGGTACACGCCCAAGGGCGGCACGGGTTCGGGTGTGCGGACGCTGGTGCGGCTCGCCGAGCTGACGGCTGCGGGTGACTTGGGCTGAGTTCGCTTCGGAGCTCGGTTCGTCCGTAGTACGGCGGCTGCGTCGCGTGGGGGCTGGTCGCGCCCACGCGGCGGAGCCGCACATCGACACAGCCCCGCGCCCCTGGGTGGGCAAGCTCGAGCCCTGTGCGCATCTGAACGTGGGACGTCTCACACACCGGCCCGGCGTCTCGGACACGACTGACAAGTGCGAAGATGGGGCTCGGCAGGACAGGGCCCCCACCACAGGGCCGAAGAAGAGCGGCCGGACACCAGCCGCCGACCGGTCACCGACGACCGGCGTGGCGCACATGCATGGAGGACGTGACGTGGCGAACGACGCCAGCACCGTTTTCGACCTAGTGATCCTCGGCGGTGGCAGCGGCGGTTACGCCGCGGCCCTGCGCGGAGCGCAGCTGGGCCTGGACGTCGCCCTGATCGAGAAGGACAAGGTCGGCGGCACCTGCCTGCACCGGGGCTGCATCCCCACCAAGGCCCTGCTGCACGCGGGCGAGATCGCCGACCAGGCCCGCGAGAGCGAGCAGTTCGGCGTCAAGGCCACCCTCGAGGGCATCGACATCGCGGGGGTCCACAAGTACAAGGACGGCGTGATCTCCGGCCTGTACAAGGGCCTTCAGGGCCTCGTCGCCTCCCGCAAGGTGACCTACATCGAGGGTGAGGGCCGGCTGTCCTCCCCGACCTCCGTCGACGTGAACGGTCAGCGCGTCCAGGGCCGCCACGTCCTGCTGGCGACCGGCTCCGTGCCGAAGTCGCTGCCGGGCCTGGAGATCGACGGCGACCGCATCATCTCCTCCGACCACGCCCTCGTCCTGGACCGCGTGCCCAAGTCGGCGATCATCCTGGGCGGCGGTGTCATCGGCGTCGAGTTCGCCTCGGCGTGGAAGTCCTTCGGCTCGGACGTCACGGTCATCGAGGGCCTGAAGCACCTCGTCCCGGTCGAGGACGAGAACTCCTCCAAGCTTCTCGAGCGCGCGTTCCGCAAGCGCGGCATCAAGTTCAACCTGGGCACCTTCTTCCAGAAGGCCGAGTACACCCAGGACGGTGTCAAGGTCACCCTCGCCGACGGCAAGGAGTTCGAGGCGGAGATCCTCCTCGTCGCCGTCGGCCGCGGCCCGGTCTCGCAGGGCCTGGGCTACGAGGAGCAGGGTGTCGCCATGGACCGTGGCTACGTCCTGGTCGACGAGTACATGCGGACGAACGTGCCGACCATCTCCGCCGTCGGTGACCTGGTCCCGACGCTCCAGCTCGCGCACGTCGGCTTCGCCGAGGGCATCCTGGTGGCGGAGCGTCTGGCCGGCCTGAAGACCGTCCCGATCGACTACGACGGTGTCCCGCGGGTGACCTACTGCCACCCGGAGGTCGCCTCCGTCGGCATCACCGAGGCCAAGGCCAAGGAGATCTACGGCGCGGACAAGGTCGTCGCTCTGAAGTACAACCTGGCGGGCAACGGCAAGAGCAAGATCCTGAACACCTCGGGCGAGATCAAGCTCGTCCAGGTGAAGGACGGTGCCGTGGTCGGCGTCCACATGGTCGGCGACCGCATGGGCGAGCAGGTCGGCGAGGCCCAGCTGATCTACAACTGGGAGGCGCTGCCGGCCGAGGTGGCCCAGCTCATCCACGCCCACCCGACGCAGAACGAGGCGCTCGGCGAGGCCCACCTGGCCCTGGCCGGCAAGCCCCTCCACTCCCACGACTGAGCCTTCGGTCAACGGGCGCGCGACAACTCGCGACGACACAGACTTCCGCAATTCGTTAGGAGCAACCGAAACCATGGCGGTTTCCGTAACCCTTCCGGCGCTCGGTGAGAGCGTCACCGAGGGCACTGTCACCCGCTGGCTGAAGGCCGAGGGCGAACGCGTCGAGGCCGACGAGCCGCTGCTCGAGGTCTCGACCGACAAGGTCGACACCGAGATCCCCTCGCCCGCCGCCGGTGTGCTGGCCTCCATCAAGGTCGCCGAGGACGAGACCGTCGAGGTCGGCGCCGAGCTGGCCGTGATCGACGACGGCACGGGGGCCCCCGCTGCCGCTCCGGCCCCGGCCGCCGAGTCCGCCCCGGCCGCCGAGCCGGCGCCGACCCCCACGGCCGCTCCGGCGGCCCAGACCCCGGCCGCCCCCTCCACCGAGCAGGCCGCGCCGGCCCCGGCCCCGACCGCCGAGGCCACCACCGGTGCCTCCGGCGCCGAGGGCACGGACGTGGTCCTGCCCGCGCTCGGTGAGTCCGTCACCGAGGGCACCGTCACCCGCTGGCTGAAGGAGGTCGGCGACTCCGTCGAGGCCGACGAGCCGCTGCTCGAGGTCTCCACGGACAAGGTCGACACCGAGATCCCGGCGCCCACCTCCGGCGTGCTGCTGGAGATCGTGGTCGGCGAGGACGAGACCGCCGAGGTCGGCGCCAAGCTCGCCGTCATCGGCGCCCCGGGTGCCGCCCCGGCCGCCGCTCCGGCTCCGGCCGCCCCCGCCCCGGCGCCCGCCGCCGAGGCCCCGGCGCCCGCCCCCGCCGCTCCGGCCCCCCAGGCGCCCACGGCTCCGGCCCCGCAGCAGGAGACCACCCCGGCCCCCGAGCCGGTGCCCTCCGCTCCGGCGCCCGCCCCCGCTCCCGCCCCCGCCCCGGCCCCGGTGACCCCGGCCACCGCGCCCACCGCGCCGACCGCCACCCAGGCGACCGACGAGGGCGCCTACGTGACCCCGCTGGTACGCAAGCTCGCCGCCGAGAACGGCGTCGACCTGGCCACCGTCAAAGGCACCGGCGTCGGCGGCCGTATCCGCAAGCAGGACGTCGTCGCCGCCGCCGAGGCCGCGAAGGCCGCCGCCGCTGCCCCGGCTCCGGCCGCGGCAGCCGCTCCGGCCAAGAAGGCCCCGGCGCTCGAGGTCTCCCCGCTGCGCGGCCAGACCGTGAAGATGCCGCGGATCCGCAAGGTCATCGGCGACAACATGGTCAAGGCCCTGCACGAGCAGGCCCAGCTGTCCTCGGTCGTCGAGGTCGACGTCACCCGCCTGATGAAGCTGCGCGCCCGTGCCAAGGACGCGTTCGCGGCCCGTGAGGGCGTCAAGCTCTCCCCGATGCCGTTCTTCGTCAAGGCCGCCGCGCAGGCGCTGAAGGCCCACCCGGTCATCAACGCCAAGATCAACGAGGCCGAGGGCACGATCACCTACTTCGACTCCGAGAACGTCGGAATCGCGGTGGACTCCGAGAAGGGCCTGATGACCCCGGTCATCAAGCACGCGGGCGACCTCAACATCGCCGGCATCGCCAAGGCCACGGCGGAGCTGGCGGGCAAGGTCCGCGCCAACAAGATCACCCCGGACGAGCTGTCCGGCGCGACCTTCACCATCTCCAACACCGGTTCGCGCGGCGCGCTGTTCGACACGATCATCGTGCCGCCGGGCCAGGTCGCGATCCTCGGCATCGGTGCCACGGTCAAGCGTCCGGCCGTCATCGAGACCGAGGAGGGAACGGTCATCGGCGTCCGCGACATGACGTACCTGACCCTCTCCTACGACCACCGCCTGGTGGACGGCGCCGACGCCGCCCGCTACCTGACGGCGGTCAAGGCGATCCTGGAGGCGGGCGAGTTCGAGGTCGAGCTCGGCCTCTGACTCTCCTGATCAGGCAGTACGACGCCCCGTCCGGGTCTTTCCGGGCGGGGCGTTCGTGTTTGCCGGGCCGCTCACCGTGTAAGGCTCGTCTCACCTGCGCAAAAGCACCCCCATGCGCCCTGCCCGCGTGGCGAACCGGCCGTATTGTCTAAACGTCGAAGCCCCGGGGACCGCAGTACGGCCCCTCCCTAAGGAGCCCCCATGACCGCGCCCGTCGTCCACTCGCTGCGCGAGCAGATCCGCGAGCACATCGTGGAGGGGATCGTCAGCGGGCGCTGGCAGCCGGGTGAGCGGATCGTCGAGCGCCGGATCGCCACCGAGCTGGAGGTCAGCCAGACCCCCGTACGGGAGGCCCTCCGCGAGCTGGAATCGCTGCGCCTGATCGAGTCCGCGCCGAACAAGGGCGTACGGGTGCGCAACCTGACCGCGGCCGACCTGGAGGAGAGCTACCCCGTCCGGGCCGGGCTCGAGGCCATAGCGGCGGAACTGGCGGCCGGCCGGCTCGCCGAGGACTGCTCGGCCCTCGAACCGCACGTCATCGCGCTGTACGAGGCCGACCGCAACACCGACGGTACCGGTCAGGTCCGCCACACGGTGGGCTTCCACCGCGAGTTGGTCCGCGCGGCGGGCAACTCGGTACTGCTGCACACCTGGGAGGGACTGGGCATCGAGGTGTTCACCGCCCTCTCCATCCGCTGGCTGGGCACGGTCCAGCAGTCGTACGCGGAGGAGCACGAGGAGCTGGTGCAGGCCTTCAAGCGCCGGGACCCGCGCATCGCGGAGCTGGTGAAGGCCCATGTGCTGGGCTGTGCTCCGCGCGCCTGACGCCTCGCCGACTCTGTCGAACACCAGAGCACTCCCCTGCTCAAACGCCGCTCGACCTGCGAAAACACTGCCCAGTCGCGACACTCTGTGCCCCCGCCGGAGGCACCCCGTGCCGACTTTCTCGTGATCAAGAGGTTTTGCCCCTCAACCCTTTGATCGATCATCGATCAGGGAGTTACAGTCCTCGACGGGCTTCCACCCCCGAAGTCCTTCAGCCCTGTCCTGCCAAAGACCAAGGGCACCCCCGAACCCTTCACCGATGAGGGAACCCCCTTCGACTGAGGAAGGCGGCGACATGACCGACCCCAACGCCATCCAGCCGAGCGCGCTCGACCAGCTCCCGGACCGCGACCCGGAGGAGACCGCCGAGTGGCAGGCCTCCCTGGACGCCGTGGCCAGGGAGGCCGGGCCGCACCGCGCCGCGTACCTGATGCGGCGCACGCTGGAGCGCGCCGAGGCGGGCGGCATCGCGCTGCCGAAGCTCCTCGAGACCGACTACGTCAACACCATCCCGACCGCCGCCGAACCGGCCGTCCCCGGTGACGAGGCGATGGAATCCCGGATCACCGCGTGGAACCGCTGGAACGCGGCCGCCATGGTGACCCGGGGCAGCAAACACGGCGTCGGCGGCCACATCGCCACCTTCGCCTCGGCGGCCTGGCTGTACGAGACCGGCTTCAACCACTTCTTCAGGGGCAAGGAGTCCGGCGACGCCGCCGGCTCGGGCGACCAGCTGTACATCCAGGGCCACGCCTCCCCCGGTATCTACGCCCGCGCCTTCCTCGACGGTCGTCTGACCGAGCAGCACCTGGACAACTTCCGCCAGGAGGCCGGCGGCAACGGACTCCCGTCGTACCCGCACCCGCGCCGCCTGCCCTGGCTGTGGGAGTTCCCGACGGTGAGCATGGGCCTCGGCCCGCTCTCCGCCATCTACCAGGCCCGCTTCAACCGCTATCTGACGGCGCGCGGCATCAAGGACGTCTCCTCGTCCCACGTCTGGGCCTTCCTCGGCGACGGCGAGATGGACGAGCCCGAGTCCACGGCGGCGCTCGCGCTGGCCTCCCGCGAGGGACTCGACAACCTCACCTTCGTCATCAACTGCAACCTGCAGCGCCTGGACGGCCCGGTCCGCGCCAACTTCAAGATCGTGCAGGAGCTGGAGGCCCAGTTCCGCGGCGCCGGCTGGAACGTGATCAAGACGCTGTGGGGCTCGGCGTGGGACGAGCTGTTCCGGCTCGACACCACGGGTGCGCTCGTACGACGGCTCCGCGAGGTGCCGGACGCCCAGGTGCAGACGTACCAGACGCGGGACGCGGCCTACATCCGCGAGGACTTCTTCGGCAAGGACCCGGCGCTCGCCGAGATGGCGAAGCTGCTGAGCGACGACAAGATCCTCGAGTGCTTCCACCTCTCGCGCGGCGGTCACGAGGCCCGCAAGGTCTACGCCGCGTACAAGGCGGCCGTCGAGCACAAGGGCGCGCCGACCGTGATCCTGGCCCAGACGGTCAAGGGCCACACCCTCGGTGCGGGTTTCGCGTCGAAGAACGCCAACCACCAGATGAAGAAGCTGACGGTGGACGAGTTCAAGGCGATGCGCGACCTGCTCGACCTGCCGATCAAGGACAGCGACTTCACCGACGGCGTGGTCCCCTACGGCCACCCCGGCGCCGACTCCCCCGAGGTCCGCTACCTCCAGGAGCGCCGCGCGGCGCTCGGCGGCCCGGCCCCGGCCCGCCGCGTCCACCCGCTCGCCCCGCTGCCCGCCCCCGCCGAGAAGGCCTTCGCCTCCTTCGACAAGGGCTCCGGCTCCCAGAACGTGGCGACCACCATGGCCTTCGTCCGCCTGGTCAAGGACCTGGTGCGCGACAAGGAAACCGGTAAGCGCTGGGTGCCGATCGTGCCCGACGAGGCGCGCACCTTCGGCATGGAGAGCCTCTTCCCGTCCCTCGGTATCTACTCGCCGAAGGGCCAGACGTACGAGCCGGTCGACCGCGACCAGCTGATGTACTACAAGGAGGCCCAGAACGGCCAGATCCTCAACGAGGGGATCACCGAGGCCGGTTCGATGGCCGACTTCATCGCCGCTTCGACGTCGTACGCGACGCACGGCGAGGCGATGATCCCGTTCTACATCTTCTACTCGATGTTCGGCTGGCAGCGCACCGCCGACCAGATGTGGCAGCTCGGCGACCAGCTCGGCCGCGGCTTCCTCGTCGGCGCGACCGCGGGCCGTACGACGCTGACGGGCGAGGGCCTGCAGCACGCCGACGGCCACTCCCCGGTGATCGCCGCGACGAACCCGGCGGCGCTGTCGTACGACCCGGCGTTCGCCTACGAGGTCGCGGCGATCGTGAAGGACGGTCTGCGCCGGATGTACGGCGAGGCCGCCCCGGACGAGGACCCGAACGTCTTCTACTACCTGACCGTCTACAACGAGCCCCTGCCGCAGCCGGCCAAGCCGTCGGTCCCCGGCATCGACGAGGGCATCGTCAAGGGCCTGTACCGCTTCAACACGGCGGAGTCGGCGGGCATCACCCCCGCCTCCCCCTCGCTCTCGGCTTCGCTCGAGCAGGGCGGTACCCCCATCGCCCCGCGCATCCAGCTGCTGGGCTCCGGCACCGCGATCCACTGGGCACTGAAGGCGCAGGCGCTGCTCGCCGAGGACTGGGGCGTGGCGGCGGACGTCTGGTCGGCCACCTCCTGGACGGAGCTGCGCCGCGACGCCCTGGAGGCCGACGCGGCCCTGCTGCGCGGCGAGGAGCGGGTGCCGTACGTCCGCCAGGCGCTCCAGGGCGCCGAGGGCCCGGTGCTCGCGGTCTCCGACTACATGCGCCAGGTCCCCGACCAGATCGCGCAGTGGGTCGAGCAGGACTGGTCCTCGCTGGGCGCCGACGGCTTCGGCCTCTCGGACACCCGTGAGGCGGCCCGCCGCCACTTCGGTGTCGACGCGGAGTCGATCGTCGTCGCGGCCCTCGCCCAGCTCGCGAAGCGCGGCGAGGTCAAGGCGACGGCGGTGAAGGAAGCGCGGGAGAAGTACGGCCTGTAGTTCGTCCTGGACGTCGCTGGACGTCGCTGGACGTCGCTGGACGGGAGGGGCACGGCGTGGTCGCCGTGCCCCTCCCGCTGTCCGTGGGCGCTGTCAGTGGTCCCCGGCATCATGAACGCATGCGTGCCGCCCGCCTGATCAAGATGGTGCTCCTGCTCCAGTCCCGTCCCGCCATGACCGCCGCCGAGCTCGCGCGCGAGCTGGAGGTGTCGGAGCGGACGGTCACGCGGGACGCGCAGGCGCTGTCGGAGGCGGGGGTGCCGGTGTACGCGGACCGGGGCCGGGCCGGGGGCTACCGGCTGGTCGGCGGCTACCGGACCAGGCTGACGGGCCTGGCCCGGACGGAGGCGGAGGCGCTGTTCCTGTCCGGCGTGCCGGGAGCGCTCAGGGAGATGGGCCTGGAGGACGTGGCCTCGGCGGCCCGGCTGAAGGTGTCGGCGGCCCTGCTGCCCTCCCTGCGGGACGCCCCGCGCACGGCGGCCCAGCGCTTCCACCTGGACGCCCCGGCCTGGTTCCGTGAGCCGGAGACACCGGCACTGCTGCCCGCGATCGCCGAGGCGGTGTGGGACGACCGCCGCGTGACGGCCCGCTACCGGCGGGACGGCACGGAGGTGGAGCGGGAGCTGGAGCCGTACGGGCTCGTACTCAAGGCAGGCGTCTGGTACCTGTGCGCGAGGATCCCCGGTCCTGGCACCTTCCGGACCTACCGCATGGACCGCTTCACCACGGTCGAACCCTCGGGGACCCGCTTCGACCGGGACGAGGACTTCGACCTGCCCGCCCACTGGGCACGGGAGGCGGAGGAATTCGCCCGCTCGATCCTGCGCGCCGAGGTCACGGTCCGGCTGTCGGCGGAGGGGGTACGAAGGCTGCCGTACGCGGTGGACCCCGTGTCCGCCCGGGACGCGACACTGCCTGTGGGCCCGGCGGACGACGACGGCTGGCTGACCCTGACCCTGCGCGTGGAGTCCGAGGAGGTGGCGCACGCCCAGCTCACCGCGCTCGGCCCGGAGGTGCAGGTGCTGGCGCCGGAGTCACTGCGGGCGCGTTTCGCGCTGGACGCGAGGCGGCTGGCCGCGCTGTACTCCTGCCCGTAGCGATCCGCCGCACTCCGCGTGCGTCCCCGTGCCGGAGGGCCGATGCTGGAGCCGTGATGGACGAGATGGAGTTCTGGGAGCTGGTGGACGCCACCCGCGACGCCGCCGAGGGCGACCCCGAGGAGCAGGCGGACCTGCTCGTGGACCGGCTCCTGACGCTGGACCCGGACATGGTCCTGGACTTCGCCCGTCACTTCGAGGCCCGCTACAACCGCGCGTACACCTGGGACCTGTGGGGTGCCGCCTGGGTGCTCCTCGACGGCGCCAGCGACGACGCGTTCGACTTCTTCCGCTGCTGGCTGATCGGCCAGGGCCGCGAGGTCTACGAGGGCGCGGTGCACGCCCCGGACTCGCTGGCCGAGCTCCTGGACGACTTCGACGAGGAGATCGACGGCGACGGCGAGGAACTGGGCTACGCGGCGGACGAGGCCTACGAGCAGCTCACCGGCACGGTGGCCCCCGACCTGGGCATCGCCCCGGCCCCGGCGGAGCCGGAGGGCACACCGCTCGACTTCGAGGACGAGACGGCGCTCGCCGAGCGCTACCCCCGCCTGTGGGCCCGCTTCAAGACCTGACCCTCAGACGTCGGCACGCCGCCGGCCGGTGCTGTCCGCCGGGATGTACCCCTGCACCTGCTCGGCCCGCACCGCGTGGTGCATCGGCGCCTTGTTGGCCTGATCCAGCGCGGACGCGGTGACGGCGGCCGGCCCGAGGACCACCGTGGCGACGGCGCAGACCACGGCCCAGGCCCTCTTCTTCGTCTCGCTGCTCATCTCTCTCCCCACCTCGGTCAGTGCGTACCCGTGACGCTATGGCGCCCCGCTCAGGGAGACCGGTGAGCCGCCTGGGAGGAACCTGTGAGGGCACCGGCCCCCGCTCCGCGGTGTCGCACCGAGTGTGATGAGGCGGTTACTCCACCGCCGTCCGGGCTGCGAAGTCCACGAAGGCCGTCCACCTGCGCGCCGAGAAGGCGAGGGTGGGACGGGCCGTGGCCTTCGAGTCGCGGATGTGGACGGTGAAGTCTCGCACAGCGACCACATGGAGTGGCTGGTTCACCATGCCGCTGAGGTTGAAAGGGTGGGGTGACAGCGGGGCGTTGGCGGTGCTACATCCTCGTCATGAGGTACGCGGATGGCGGCGGCCTGACCGCTGCGGGGCGGGCGAAGCGTGAGGCAGTGCGCTTCGAAGCCGCGGAG